>JAXGUU010000087.1:0-12609 GCA_040774145.1 Anaerolineae bacterium | reverse complement strand
TGCCCGGCGTTCCGTCGGAGTTCGTGGCTCCCGTGGGCGATACAGCGCTTCTGCGGGCCTGGGTCCTGGAGCGTTTCACCGGAGGCGAGCCGTTCGTGCGAGTCCACGCGCCACACTGCTATCCACTCACCGAGGCGCAGTTGGATACGGTCCTGGGGACTGATCAGGCGATAGCGTGTGAGCCGGCGGACCCCGTCAATGGTTTTCGTTCCGAGCGGTGCCGGCTTACGGGTCAGGATACGGGCACTGATCCGGCGCCCTACCTCGCCCGGTTTGGAGGGGCGGTCGATCTCGTCGCCGCAGCGTGGCCTGCGACGGTCGGCGGACCCGACCCGCTGAGAGTGCGACTGCGTTGGCAGTCGCATGTGCCGTTGGGCGAGCTCGATGTCTATCTTGCGCTGCGGGCTGTGGACGGTGACCACGACATCGTCTGGTCCGAGGGAGGGCATCGGGTGCTGAGCGATAGCGGTTGGCCTGCGCCGGCATGGCCCCAGAGCACGATCCTCGACGGTGAGGCCTACGTGCCGCTGCCCCTGTCGCTTCCGCCGGGGAGATATCAGCTGGTTCTACGGCTCGCCTGCGGGGGAGGGTGGCTGGGTCTGAGCCGGGCTGACGGCACCTTCGCGGGTACGGAACTGACCCTGGGTGAGCTACAGGTGACGGCTGCGCGAAGGTCGGCGGCATCTTTGGATCTGCCTACAGCGACCGAGATCGTCTGGCCCGGGTTGACGGTGCTGGGCTACCGCGGCCCCGCGGGGCAGATCGCGGCGGGAGATCGGCTGAGCTTCGCTGTGGGACTGCGGCGTGGCGACGGGATGCCCCCCGAGGCCCTGGCCTGGAGATTGCTGTGTGAGGGCGAGCCTCCGATAGAGGGCGAGTTGGTCTGGCCGCTGAGCCACCCGGCGGACTGGCCCGAGGGCTATCGATACGTCGTCCGGTTTGCCCTACGTATGCCTCGCACCTTACCCGCGGGCCGGTGCGAGCTGTATGTGGGACCGGCAGGCGGCGAGGCGACGGCGTTCCTCTTCCTGGGGCCTGTACGCATCGAGCAGCGCCCGCGCATCTATGAGATGCCCCGCGTGCCGGCCCTCGAGACGGCGGTGCAGGCGGAGGACTTGGCGCAGCTCCTGGGGGTCGATGTGGCACCCTTGGAGGCGCGTCCTGGGGAGACGATCTCGATCAGCCTCACCTGGCAAGTTCTGGGGGAGACAACGGAGGACCTGACCGTCTTCGCCCAGCTCATCGGTGCGGACGGTCAGGTCTGGGGACAATCGGACAGCCGACCTGCGGGCGGAAGTGCGCCGACGATGACCTGGATCGCCGGCGAGATCATCGTGGATCAGCACGTGCTCACCGTGCGCGAGGCCGCACCCGCCGGGCCGGGTAGCATCTATGTGGGGCTCTACGACGCTGAGAGTGGCGTGCGGCTGACGCTGACGGAGTCGGGCACACGGTTGCCCGAGGATCGGGCACTCGTCACCGAAGTGGCTATCCTGCGCTGAGCTAGGGACGCTCTGGCGTTTCGCCGCGCGTGGCGCGCACCCGTGCCCGTGCTGCGGCGAGGCGCTTCTGTCTGGCGTAGAGCTGTTCCAGAAGGGCCAAGACCCGGCTGTGTTCGGGGTTCCTGAGGTACTCGTAGTGGTTGATGGCTTCCTCGATGACCTGAATCGCCGTCTCGATCCTGCCCAGTTGCTCGAAGGTCAGGCCGATCTCGATCAGGTTATCGGCGATCTTGGGGCGGTCGTCCAGCTGCTTGTACAGCCGGAGGCTCGCCGCGAAGCGCTCCACTGCTCGCTCAAGCTGTCCCAGCTCTCTGAGGATGTCGCCCTGCTGGTGTTGCGCTGCTGCGAGACCGTACCGGTAGGAGAGGCCTTCGTAGCGCTCGACCGCCGCCTGGCTGTGAACCAATGCCTGACGGGGATTGCCGGCGCCCTGATAGGCAGCAGCAAGCCGCGTGAGGGCGTCCGCTTCCCCTGCCATATTGCCTTCGGCGCGACTGCGCTTTAGCATCGCCTGCAGGGCCTGGAGGGTGGCCTCGTGGTGCCGGACACCATCGGCGGAGGGGGTGGGGCGCGCGGGCAAGGAGTCAGCGTCGATCGCGGACACTTCCGACGGTCCCGATGTCTGGTGGAGCAGGCGCCGGGCCAGGTCGTGCTGCCCCTGCCGGTTGAGCTCCGGGGCCAAGGTGTGAGCGATATGCTCCGCTGCGTCGACGTCGCCCGCTGCCCTGAGGTGGTGGTGCCATATCAGTGCCCGATTCAGGAGGCGATAGGTGGCTTCTGTGTCGCCGGGCCGGCGCAGCCACATGCCCAGCACCCCGTTCGTGTCGCGGGCCAGCCACATCACGCGTTCCTCTGACCATGCAGCCAGGTTGCGGACCAGGACGCGACGTCGCGCCTCATCCATCATGGGGGCGCCGTAATAGTCCGCCGCCTGGCGATGCAGAGCTCGGGCCTCGTCGTCGCTCAACGAGGCGAGGAGCTCTCGCTGTAGGGTCGCTTGCATCAGGAACCCACTGTGCGGTTCGACCGTTGCTGCGCCCGAGGACCGGGTCGCGTCGTAGTCGACCTTCTCGATCAGGCCCAAGCGGTGCCATTTCCGGATGAGTGCTGCCGCGTGCTGGGAGGCGACAGGCGTCAGCGCCGGAACCACGGTGTCCTGGAAGGGCTGTCGCAACGGCGCGAGCGCCTTAAGCGCCTCTTGCTCACCCGGATCGAGGCGGTCCAGAATCCTGTGGAGCAGGTCGTGGAGCCAGGCGTGGGTGGATCGCTCCTCAACAGAGGGCGACGCCAGCAGCTGGGCCAAGAGGCCCTGGGCATGTTCGCCCTCGTCGTGAAGCTCCAGCAGACCGTCCAGAAGCTGGAATGCCTTGGCGTGTCCGCCGAGCTGCCAGTGGATCTCACGTTTCCGCTCCAGTGACAGCGCTCGCAGATGCGGCAGATGGTTCATTACCCGTATCGATGGCTCAAGGGACAGCAGTGAGATAGGGATATCGCGGCGATTGGCGGTGTCGAGTCGCGCGACATCTGCCCACCGCCGGTTGCTCGTGAAGAAGAAGAGCGTGTTGCCGGGTGCGGACAGCAATCCCAAAAGGATCTCGCGGAGGGTCTCGTCGCCGATCGTGCCGGGTGTGGGTGCTTGTTGATCGAACCAGGCGTCGATCCCCTCAAAGTAGATGTGGTAGCGCTTCTTCGCCCTGAGCGTCTGTGCCGCCTTGGCCCGCTCGAAGGGGTCTTCGCGGGGGTCCAATAGCATCTCGGCTGCCCGATGCCCGACGGCTGAGGCTGCCCCACGCCAGAACTCGGCGATGAGGAAGATGGCGGTCAGAGGGTCGGGCAGCTCACGGCACCGAATGACCAGCGTTGCCCCGGCGCGCGCGCCCACGTTCGAGAGGAAGTAGGCCATCAGGGTCCGTTTGCCGATGCCGTCACTTCCCCAGAGGACGAAGGTCGTGGCCCCGGCCTTGATCTCCTTGCGCATGGCCTGCAGTTCGCGCTTGCGACCGATCAGGGGGACGCGTGCGGCAGCGCTGTCCCAGGCGCGGACCATGCCCGCAGCCTCCGCCGGGGTATCGTGCCCAGCCTCGCCGGCGGGCTCGCTCGGGGGCGCGGTAAGCGGGAGGTCGGGGGGTGTGCGTTGGTAGAGCGCGGGGAGCCCCCACCGGCAGCGCTGTTGCTCGCCGGGTAGCTCCGCTTCGGCCTCGCTGAGCCCCCGCCGGCCCAGCTGAACGCTCTCGATCACTGGATCACCCGTCGCCAGGGCCGTGTAGAAGGCCTTGAAGAAGCTCGTGGTTGTGGTCGCGGGCAAGCTCGCAGGAAGGGTCAGCACACTCGGGAGATCGTGGCGCAGCAGCGCATTGGCGACGCCTGCAAAGGCATCGAAGACGCCCGTCTGAGCCTTCTGCGGTGTGGAGAGGACCATGAGCCGCGGCGACCATCCCTCCAGGAAACGGGGCAGCTGCGCGCCGTCCAGGAGCTCGCTTCGTCCGATCTCGTTCTCGAAGCAGAGATAGCCCTGACGTTGATCCAAGGGATAGATGCCGTGTCCCACGAAGTGAATCACCTCGTAGGGTCTGGCCCGTACGGCCTCAAGGAGTGCAGAGGATGTCGGCTCCGGGAGAATGTCCAGGTGAACGCGCCCCGCTCCAACCAGCTGCTCAAGGGCCGTGTGCAGGATGTTCAGCTCCTCATCGGTGTCGAAGCCGATGCGGTCCTCCGGGTTGGCGATCACGGTGAGGATGTGGAGGTGCTCTGCTGTGATCTGAGGGGTTAGGGTGCGCAGGTCCGCCGGTCGACGGCTGAGGAGCATCCGCCCCGTGAGGCACGGGAAGGTGTGGCCATCGTGCAGGTATTCCCAGGGCAAGCGCCATAGCGCCGCGGCTTCGGCGCTGATGGCGAGGGTGACGTAGTGCGTGTCGGCGTCGGGCGTGCGCGCGAGATGCTTGCGCAGGGCTTTGCCGTTGCCGAAGAGATAGCGATAGAGACGCCGACCATCCTTGGCAGCTTGAGCTAGCGTTGGCTTGGGGCGGATACCTGAGCTGCGCCCAACGTCGGCTGCGTCGACCAACCACTGCGGCTGCAGGCTGTGTGGGCTCGAGAGGTTATGTTGGAAGGTGTTGCTGAGGATCTCCCGCCCGTCGCTCTGACGGGTGAGGGCCACGTACTTGTTGCCAAGTCGGCCAATCTCAACCCGTAGCTCCGAGCGGAGAGTCGTCATCGCTCACCGAGCTTCGCTATCCGATGAGCGACCCCTGAAGGTCATGCGGATGGGGGTGCCCGGGAAGGGGACCACCTCACGGATGCGATTCTCCAGATAGCGCTGATAGGAGAAGTGCGCCAGCTTGGGCTCATTGACCAGGAAGGTGAAGTGAGGCGGCGCAACATCCGCCTGGCTGCCGTAGAAGATGCGCAGGCGCCGTCCGGCACGGCTGGGCGGTGCGTGCTCCAGCACAGCACGCTGGATGATGTCGTTCAGCAGTCCTGTGGGGAGCTGTTGGTATCTGGCCTCCACGATCTCTTGGGCCGTCGGCAATACATCCGGAACCCCTGAGCCCGTCAGTGCGGAGATGAAGAGCAGGGGGATGAAGTTGAGGAACTTGAGTTCTTCACGGATGTGTTCTTCGATGTCCTGCCGGTGCTGGCGCAGTTCAGGATCGATGGCGTCCCACTTGTTGACGAGGACGACGACGCTGACGCCCTCGTCGACGGTCATCCCCGCGATATGGGTATCCTGGGCGGTGATGCCTTCGGTCGCGTCGATCAACAGGAGGGCGAGGTCGGTTCGCTGAAGGGCGCGCGCTGTGCGCAAGACGCTCCATTTCTCAACGCCGGTCTCGATCCTGCCGCGCCGTCGGATGCCGGCGGTGTCGACCAAGACGAAGCGCTGTCCCTCCCAGACCATTTCGGTATCGACGGCGTCGCGCGTCGTGCCGGCGACCGGGCTGACGATAGCACGTTCCTGTCCCAGGAGCCGGTTGAGCAGCGAGGATTTGCCTACATTGGGCCGTCCGATGATGGCCACGCGGATAGCGTCCTCTTCCGGGCGTTCGGGTTCCTCTTCCCACGTGAGGCTGTCGACCACGCGATCGAGGAGGTCGCCCACGCCGCTGCCGTGGATGGCGGAGACCGTGAGCACCTCGCCCATGCCGAGTTCATAGAATTCCATGGCGTTTTGCTCGCGGGTTTGACTTTCGGCCTTGTTCGCAACCACCAGCACAGACTTCTTCGTCCTGCGCAAGAGGTCGGCAACCTCGTTGTCTGCTGAGGTGAGGCCGGAGGCGGCATCGGTCAGGAAGAGGATGAGATCAGCTTCATCGATCGCGATCTCGGCCTGGGCCTTGATCAGCGGGATGAAGTCCTCCGAATCCTCAAGCAAGGGGCGTGTCTCGGCAGGTCGTTGCCCCGACGCGACGCCCGGGGCCAAGATCTCGATCCCTCCTGTATCCACCAACAGGAAGGTCTGACCGTTCCACTCGGCCTCCGCAATGATGCGGTCCCGTGTGGTGCCGGGGATCTCACTCACGACGGCACGTCGCTCGCCGACGATGCGGTTGAATAGCGTGGACTTCCCAACGTTGGGGCGTCCGACGATGGCGACCAATGGTTTGTGCATAGTATCTCCTCGTGGGACCAGTATACTTAGATGTGCGGTAAACTGCAACGCGCGCGCGGAGTGAAGGGTGACGGGTGGGCGTGTCCTTCCCGATGCACGCGCGTGGGTGGGGTCTGATTGCGCTTTTGCCTGCTTGTGGCACAATGGCGGTGGGTCCTCACGATCTCCGAAGCGAAAGGCACGTTTGATGAAGCATGATCTCGATCAGTTAATGGCGAGCCGCGGTCTGGATGCGGTGTTGGTGAGGGGCAAGGTCTTAGGCAATCCGCCCCTGATCTACCTACTGAATGGTGCGCATCTGACCCAGGCGGTCCTGATCAAGAAGCGCGGTGAAGAGCCGACGCTGATCGTCGGTCCTATGGATCGGGCCACGGCTGCGGGGACAGGCTATCGGGTGGTGCTGACGACCCGGTACGACTATACGGCCTTGTTAGCCCAGCACGGAGGAGATGAGCTAGCCGCTTCGGTGGCCTATTTCCAGCACATCTTCGAGGATCTCGGTGTTGCCGGGCGTCTCGGCTGCTATGGCTATATGGATCAGGGCTATGCCTATGCTTTCCTCTCGGCGCTGGATGCAGCTGCGCCGGATGTTGAGATCATCGGTGAGATCGAAGAGGACATCATCCGCAAGGCCCGGGCGACCAAGGATGCTGACGAGGTTGCGCGCATCCGCGAAGTCGGACGGCGGACGGCCAATGTGGTGCGTCAGACGGTGGCCTTCATGCAGTCACACGCGGTTGACGAGGACGAGCAGTTGCGGACCGCGGAGGGACGGGTGCTGAAAGTTGGCGATGTCCACGACGAGATCGTACGACTGATCGCTGCCGAGGGTCTGGAGGATCCTGAGGGCTTCATCTTCGCCACCGGGGCTGACGCCGGCATTCCCCACAGCCGGGGCACCGTCGATGCGCCGTTGCGACTGGGCGAGTCGATCGTCTTTGACATCTTCCCGCGCGAGCTGGGTGGTGGATATTTCTTCGATCTGACCCGTACATTCTGCCTCGGTTACGCCCCTGAGCCCGTCCAGGCGTTGTATGAGGATGTCCTCGCGTGTTTGCAGACGATCAAGGCCGAGATCCGCACGGGTGAGGAGACGCGTCGCTATCAGCAGATGGCGTGTGCTTTCTTCCGCGATCGGGGACATCCGACGGTCGCTGAGAACGCGGCAACGCAGGAAGGCTATGTCCACAGCCTGGGTCACGGGGTCGGGCTGGACATCCACGAGGCGCCGCGCTTCGGTGACGATGTCGGCAATACGACCCGGCTTCGACCGGGACATCTCTTTGCCTTCGAGCCCGGTCTCTATTACCCGGAGAGGGGTATGGGCTGTCGCATTGAGGACGTGCTTTGGGTTGCCGAGGACGGTAAGGTCCACACGCTCACCGACGCGCCCTATGCGTTGGTGGTGCCGATGGACGGAACGCCATGGGGAAAGGACGCGGGCACATGACCCTCCGCATTCTGGGCATAGAAACCTCGTGTGATGAGACGGCGGCTGCCGTCGTCGAGGACGGCACCGTGATGCTCTCGAACGTCGTGGCGTCGCAGGCCGAGCTGCATGCCCAGTATGGTGGTGTCTTCCCTGAGTTGGCGTCACGGATGCACGTCGAGTCGATCATTCCGATCGTTGAAGAGGCGTTGATGGCGGCCCACGTCGGTTGGGACGATCTGGATGCTATCGCCGTCACCTATGGCCCCGGGCTTCCGGGATCGTTGCTGGTGGGCCTGAACTACGCCAAGGGGGCCGCCTTGGCGAAAGGGCTGCCGCTCATCCCCGTGAACCATCTGGAGGGCCACCTCTATGCTCACTGGCTGCAGTCAGGTGCCGACGATGGCTCGGTGGGTCGCCCGCGTTTTCCCGTGATCGCCCTGATCGTCTCGGGTGGTCATACTGAGTTGATCCTGGCCCATGGCCATGGGAAGTATGAGCGGTTGGGTGGGACGCTGGATGACGCCGCGGGTGAGGCCTTCGACAAGGTGGCCCGGATGCTCAAGCTAGGCTATCCGGGTGGTCCTGCCGTCGAGCAGGCGGCACAGAAGGGTGACGCGACAGCGTTTGACCTGCCCCGAGCATGGCTGCCCGGCACGTACGACTTCAGCTTCAGCGGGCTCAAGACGGCGGTGCTGAGGGCGCTGCAGAAGTATACGGGCCCGATGCCCCACAGTTTCCACGCCCATATGGCGGCGGCCTTCCAGCAGTCGGTCGTGGATGTGTTGGTCGAGAAGACTGCTCGGGCTGCTCAGGAGTTCGGGGTGAACGCCGTGTTGCTTTCAGGGGGCGTCTCGGCGAACCGTGCGCTCCGCGAGGCTGCACGGGCTCAGGTGCCTGTGCCGGTTCATACCCTGCGCCGTATCCTGTGTACGGACAATGCCGCAATGATCGCTGCTGCCGGTTATCATCGTTACCAGGCGGGCGACCGGGCGGGGTGGGATCTGGACATCGATCCCGGGCTACAACTGGCGTAACGGCGGGGCTTACGGGGTGCGAAAGGTGCCGGGGATGAAGACGCGCCACGGCATAACCTCGATCGCGTAGGTGCGGTTGAGAAAGCCCGCATCACTCCACCCGCCGATAGCATAGATCGAGGTCTCTGAGGCCACAGCGCCCAGGTTGCGCCATTCACCCACGATGGGTGTCTCCACCACGCTCCACTGTTCGGTCGTCGGGGTGTAGCGCTCATTGAAGCCCATCGGCGTATGCCAACCTCCGCCGATGGCGTAGAGGCGTCCTCCGATGGCGGCGAGGCTCAGGCCTCCCCGCGGCTGCAACATCGACGGGCAGCTTTCCCAACGGTCCTCCTCGGGCAGATAGGCTTCGCACGTTCCCGATTCGCGGTTGCCGTAATACCCGCCGATGTAGAAGATACGACCCTCCAATGCCGCTGCGGCACCATAGCCACGGGCCTGTTGCGGGGCTGCGCCTTCCTCCCACGTGTCTTCCTCCGGGCTGTAGACCCAGGTCGATGCGCGATAGCTCCTGCCGTCCCAGCCCCCGAAGAGGTAGGCACGACCGTCATAGATGGCCAACGCATAGGCGCAGAGGGGCGTGGGAAGTGAAGCCACCTCGGTCCACGTGTCGCTCTCCGGACTGTACAGGTGCACGACGTCACTGGGCGTCCATTGATCATCGCTGCTGCACCCGCCGGGCACCAGGAGGCGACCGCCCAGCGTGCCGGCCTCCATGTTCGCTAGGGCCACCGGTCGGGATGCGCCTGTCTCCCAGGCAGCGGACTCGATCGCGTAGATGTCGAGGCGACCGCTGGGGCCCTCATCGGTCATGCCGCCGATGACGTAGATGCGATCCCGAAGGGCAGCGGTCGCCATCCCGGCTCGCCGCACCGGTAGGGGGGCCAGTTCCTGCCATCCATCCTGCGAGGCCGACGCTGAGACCGTCGTGGAGGTGGTCGCGTTGCCATAGATCCGGCCAGGGCCGTCTGCCGTGACCAAGGCCCAGCGGCGTTGCGGAAGCAGCACGGCGGTGATCGCCAGGACGACGCCCAGCGCGAACATCACCCAACGGGTTCGACTCCACGTGGGCAGCCAGGAGGTAGGTTGGGGCATCTCCGCCACCTCAGGGGGGACGATATCCCCGTCTGCATCGGAAGGCGGCTCCTCCGCTTCCTCGTTGACGCCCGGGAGCGTGATCCAGCCCTCTTGCACGGCCAACATCGAGAGCTCTGTACGCGATGCGACGCCGGTCTTGGTGAAGACGTTGCGCAGATGGACCTTGATCGTGTTGTGGCTCAGGAAAAGGCGTTCGGCGATCTCGCGGTTCGTCAACCCCTCGGCAACCAGGGCCGTGATCTCGAGTTCGCGTTCGGTCAGTGCCTCGCCGTAGTCCGCGGGCATCAGCCCCTCCTTCCGCGCGCGGCACGGCACGCAGGCAGCCTGTTGCCCCGGTCCGCAGCGTGGCTCACATGGGCGTTCATGGGCCGTAGAACCGTAGGTGCACGACGCGACGGGTTTCGGGCCGCACCAGGGCCGTCTCGCTCAAGCGCATCCCGGCGACCCAGAGGATGCGGTCGGGTGAGGCCAGCAAGGGCAGATGGTCTCGCCACGGTCGGGGAAGTTTGGTGTTGATCAGGAAGTCGCTCAGACGGACCTCAGAACCGTGCATGCCCTGTGGCGCGAAACGATCACCCTCCTGCCGCGTGCGCAGCACGGGGTTGGCATCGAGGGCCCGAGCGTCGATCCAGGCGACCAGGGGATTGGGGTTCTCAGTGATGGACGTGAACTCCCACTCCATAAGCTCTTGAGCGTGGAGTGACCAACCACGCGGCAGGGAGGTTACCCCGGGGATGGCGACGGCGATCTCGTCGCCCGGCGTCAACCACGGGCGCTCCGCCGGTAGGTGGAGCGCGCTTGCCTGAGCGATCGTCAAGGTCGTGTAGCCGACGGTGAGGCGCAGGTCTCGCGGCAGTATCGCCTGGGCGCCGGTCTGTCCACGCTGGGCCACGTCGACGGCCTGCTCGACATGGTCAAAATCCACATCGCGCAGTGTGCAGTGCAGCCGATAGGCCGAGCGCCGGACGAGGGCGCGCTGGATCGCCAGGGGTTGCTCTCGCCAACGCTTCAGATCGAAGACCACGGCATCGGGGTGGGTGGCGACGAGCAGCGTGTCCTGTGCGACGCTCACAAACTCCTGAAGTAACTGGTAATCCGCACGGACCACCTCGGCGAGGTTCCGCAGGCGTTCCGAGAACCTGGGGTTGATCCGCGCCAGTTCCGGGAGGACCTCGTGCCGCAGCCGGTTGCGGAAGTAAGTCGTGTCCAGGTTCGAGTGGTCGAAGCGGGTCTCAAGGCCATGCTCCTGAACATAGGCGTCGATGTCCGCGCGGGGCGTGCCGAGCAGCGGGCGGATCAGCATCAGCTCTGACGAGGGAAGGGTAGAGCCATTGCAGCGTGCCAGGAGTCGATAGTCGCGCAGGCGGGTCGCTGGTAGCATACCCCGGAGTCCGGCAGGTCCTGCGCCTCGCAGCAGGTGCATCAACACGGTCTCTGACTGATCGTCGGCGTGGTGACCCACCGCAATCGTCTGGGCACCTACCTGCTCCGCCACACGCCCCAGGAAGGCATAGCGTTCCCTGCGCGCGGTTTCCTCCCAGGCAAGTCCGCCCTCTTCGGCCAGGCGTGGGATGTCGCGCGTCTCGGAGGTCAACGGCAAGCCCATCTCCTCGGCGAGTCGAGCGACGAAGCGCATATCGGCATCGGCTGCCTCGCCGCGGATGCTGTGGTTGAGGTGAGCGACATGCAGGTGCAGGTCATGCGGGCCCGACAGGCGCTGAAGTAGGTGCAGCAGCGTGACCGAATCGGGCCCACCCGAGACTCCCACGACAATACGTGCGCCGGCTGCGATGAGCTGGTGGCGTTCGATGTAAGCGCTGACGTCACGTAAGAGACCCATAGGCTGCGCTATGATCCGCGTCTGAAGGCTGGGCACGGTTCATCCCAGCCCATCCGACGCGCTAGATGTTGACCGTCGTTCCGCAATAATCGCAAGAGACCTGCTTCATACCCTTAAAGACGGCGGGCAGGGGGGCGTTGCAGTTGGGGCAGACGGTGGGAAGCTCCTTAGCAGGTGCCGCCGTTTCCTGTTCGATTTCCGCCGCGAGGCTCTCGTCGGGCGGCGGCGCTCCAAACCGCTCGACATCCATCTGCCCGCTCTTGGCTCGGCGTATCATCGTGCGCCATGCGTCGTTGTCGGCCCCCTTCAACTGCAGGGTGACGTCGCTGGGCAGATCACGCGTGCGTTCGCTGAAGCGCAGCGTCAGCAACTCCTGGCGGCTCAGGAACGCCTTCTTGTCCTCGGTCTCCAACTCATCGACGGCTCCGATCGGTGATTCCCAGAGCTTCTGCTGAATGAGTTCCTTTTCCGTGGTGATGAAGAGCACCTTCTTCTTGGCGATTTCCTGGCGCTGCTCAAAGACGAGGCGTGCGTCGGTGAGGAAGAGCATGCCCTCCGGCTGCTGTTGATCGGTGGTCCACGTCGCCTCACAGACCGCAATCCCGTGCTCGTCGGGCAGGAGATCGAAAGAGGCGCTGTCCAGCGCGTCAAGGAGGGCTTTGGCTCGATTGATGTCCTGTTGAAGGGCCTGTGCCTGCCTCTGTGTACCCTCGAAGGTGTTGCGGACGCGCCGCTCGGCGGCGCCGACGTTGCTCTGCAGAGCGCGAATCCGTGTCTCAGCGGTACCGATCAACGCTGCATCGCGACCGGCCCGCTGGAGCAGGGACTCTACATCCCGGGCCGCGGTGTTCAGCACCCGGCGCTCGTTTTCGAGCAGCTGCGCAGCTTGCGAGTGCTGCTGGGGCCAGCGTTCGTTGAGCGTCGAGAGCTGAGTCTCCCAGTCGCGCCCGAAGCGGTAGCCCCGCGCCCGCACGTCGGTGAGGCTGCGGTCCAGGTTGTGGAGGTTGTTTGTGGTGCGCTCAAGGGCCTCGAAGATGGCGGTCATCGCGATGGCGCCTGCGACGCGCTCCCAGTTGCTGCGCACAGAGGTCAGG
>JAXGUU010000086.1:0-12645 GCA_040774145.1 Anaerolineae bacterium | reverse complement strand
CGATGATATGATGGCTTAGATTGTTGTCGAAGCCGAAGTAGAGGGCGTCGTTCACCTGGGGCACCGTCGAGAAGACCTCGAAGCCACCGAAGCCTGCCTCAAGGCGGCGCAGATGCTGCTCCCGGAAGGCGGCGCGATCGCCCGAACGGCTCTGCGTGCGGGCTAGGACGGTGCTCAGCTGCGGGGACAGGACCCTGAGGTCCGCATCGGTGGTGAAGACAATCGAGGCCTCGCGCTCCGTCTGGGTGCTGGCGACCTCGGTGCCCGCCGGGATGACGACGCCCTGCGACGGCGTGCCGGTCGGGACCTCCTGGGGTTGGGAGAGCCAAAAGGTCACGGGTACGTTGGCCGGGATCGGTTCGCGCAGTGTGATCCCCAGCATCTGCATGAACTCGACCTTGTGGAGGTCGGGCACCTGGTTCAGCCGGTAGAGCAGGATGTCGGTCATCCAGGCGAAGAGCTCGATGAGCGTCACGCCGGGGTCGCTGACATTGTGGTCGGTCCACTCCTTGATGTAGTGCGGGATGCGCTTCTTGGCCTCATCCACGAGGTCCTGGAACGTTCGATCATCAAGTTTGGGTCTTGGTAGTGCCATCCGCTATTCCTCCGGAATCTGGTAGAAAGGATAGACGAGGCTCCTTTGGTCGTGCGTGGCCTTGACCTCGTAGTGGATCTCGACGATCAGGGCGTTGGCTGCCTCCGCATCCTGCCGCACGTCGACCTGTGTGACGCGTATGCGCGGCTCCCACATACCCAGGGCTTCCTCGACATAGCGTCGGGCGCGGGCCGCCGTGTGGCTGTTATTGGGCGCGAAGATGAGGTCGTGCAGCCGGCAGCCAAAGGTCGGGCGCATGACGCGCTCCCCCGGGGCGGTCGAGAGGATGACGTAGATCGCCTGGTCGAGCTCGTTTCGCTCATGGGTGAGGGCTAGCCCTCCCTGGGGGCCGATGTGGGGTGGGAAGGCCCATCCCCGGCCCACGATCTCCTCTGGCATTGTGGCTATCCTCCGATCATCACCGTGCCCACCGCGGTGACCTGGGCCGCCATGTTCGGCACCGGATCGGCGCAGGTCTGCGCCTGATCACCGTTGCGGGCCGCCGGCTTGCCGTTGATCAGGACGGTGGCACTGCCGAGCATCACCGTGCCCCGGTTCGTCGGGGGGATCTGGAATGTCGTACCCGGCGGCGTCGGCAGGTGCGGCGGTGTGTTGGTCGCCGTGCTGCCGACCGTCGCCGCGGGCATCCCCGCGACCTTCACCGTAGGGCTGAGGTTGCCGTCGATGATGCCTGAGAAGGGGTGGGGCAGGGGCGTCGGCACCGGCCCACCCGGCGAGGGCACCATGACGATATGCATATCGATGGCGGTGATCTGGTCTCCCTGTTTGGCTGCGGGTTGTCCCATCGTCCGTGATCCTCTACCTAGTTCAGGTTAATGAGTGCGCCCTGGATGTTGACCTGCCCACCGGCCTGCAGATCCATGTTGGCGCCCGACTCCACTTTGAGATTGCCGCCGGCCTTGATCGAGATCTCGTTGCCCTCGAGCGTGATCTTGCCCTCGTTGTCGGAGAGCGTGAGCACGAGGCCTCCATCGGTCTTGAGCGTCACCGTGTTGCTGCTGTCGTCGAGGACGAGCTGGTGTCCGGTCTTGGTGACGATCTCGATCCGATTGTCGGCATTGTCGTAGACCGTGATGTGATGGCCCGTGCGCGAGCGCCACGTGCGCACCAGCGGGCGCTCCTGGCCACTGCCGGGCGCTTCCGGTGGCGGGGCATCCTGCCCGTTCCACAGACCGCCGATGACGTAGGGTCGGCGAAAGTCGCCCTGTTCAAACAGGACGAGCACCTCATCATCCACATCGGGGATGAAGAACAGGCCTGCTTCGGGACCGGCGCCCAGTCCCATCACGCGCGCCCACTCGCTCTCCGCGTCCTCGGTCATCCATGGGAACTTCACCTTGACCCGGCCCCAGTGACTGGGATCGTCGGTGTTGGTGACGATGCCGATGGCGGCGCCGGCGTAGCGCGGCGGCTGAGCGTTGAGCCCCAAGGTCTCGATCAGCTGCCCGGTGCGGGTCCCGTGCACCGCAAACGTGGTCTTGAGTCCCTGGGCGGTGTAGGTGTGGCGGGCGTGGGTGACGAGGTAGGTGCCGCTGAAGCGATCCCCCAGGGCGCTGAGCTCGATCGTCTTCCCGGCCCGGATGTCGGGGCGACGCAGCGCCATGCCTTCCGCCTCGACGAAGGTGCCGCTGAGCTCGTCGAGGCGTGCCTTGGCGAGCGCGTCGGCCTCGGCCTGGCTGGTGACGTGCTGATCGAGCACTGCGTGTCTGCCGCTGCCGAATGACTGCGCCCACGTGGCGCCATCCTTGGATTCCTCGATCTGCGGGTAGAGTCCGCCTTGCCGGGCGCGGCCCACCAGGGGTTCCTTACGGGCGACCGACCAACCACGGACGATGACCTCGTCGACCTGCTCGGCGAGGTTCATCCGGGGATGAAAGGTGAGCAGATCATCACCCCAGGTCAGCGTCACACCGCGCTCTTGGGGGCGGGGCTTGCGGAAGTGCAGGGTGCCGTCCTCAACAAAGCACTCGTAGCCGATGCGCTGCGCGCGCTCCTGGAGGAAGGCCAGATCCGACTGATTGTGCTGGTAGATGTGGTCATACACGGTGGGCGTCGATTCGACATCCGCCTGTAGCCCGGCGTTGCCCGCGATCTCCTGGGCCAGGTCACTATCCTTCTTGTTCAGGTGCGCCTCGCTCTTCTGTTCGCGATAGAGACGGTGCGACCGGTCGTAGCCGCGCACGACGAGGTGGGCGACCATGCCCTCCTGGAAGGCGGGCTCGAGCGCCGTGATCTCGCCCTTGATCAGGGTGACCCAGGTCCCCTCCTCGGTCTGGGCGGAGATCTCGACCTCCTTGGTCAGGTCGAAGGGCCCCCCGTCGATCAATTCGAAGTCGGGGTCGTGGAGGGCGATCACGAAGAGATCGGGCAGGTGGACGTGTTGGTCGACGTCGACCGAGAGCACGTGGCCCATCACCTCGGGATCGACCTCGGACCCGTTGATCGTGATCTTGATCTGGCTGGCAAGCTCGTAGGGCATGGTCATGATATCACGTGACCTGGTCGAGCGGCACGATCTGCGGCGGTCGTTCCGGCGTCGCGGAGCCGGTGCCTGACGGGATGATCAGCTGCTGTCCGGCGCGCAGATCGAGCGGGTTGTCGAGCCGGTTGTAGTCGGCGATGGTGCGCCAACGGGTGGCGTCGCCGTAGACGGCGTAGGCAATCGTGTCGATGCGATCGCCGGCGATCACGCGCCAGACGCGCTCGATGTCGCCGCCGCCCGAGGTGGGGTTCTGGTTCGGGTAGTCCTCCAGGTCCTTGTGCTGGGTGAAGGTGACCTCGACGTGGGCGCGGACCGGCGTCCCGTCGGGCTTGAAGAGCGTGAACTGCTGCGTCATCGACGTGATCACGGCGACGAAGCGGAAGACGCCCCACTCGAAGGCGACCTCCGGCGGGGGCACCTTGCGGTTGCGGTTGCCCTCGCGCCGCGTCTTCGACTCCATCAGCTTCCAGAGCTTGTTCGTCTTCAGGCTGACGTCCTCGTCGCTCTCGAAGGTGTCAAAGATCAGATTGAGCTTGAGCGTCTGGGGCCCCGCCTTTTCGAACTCAAAGCCGGGCACATCGGAGCGGTTCTTGCGCTCCTCCTTATAGGTGTTGGTCTTGGTCACGGTGTACTCGAAGGGATTGAACATACAATCCACCGAGACACCGCCCCCCTTTTCCTCGCCGGAGCTGTCGACCTCATAGATGCGCGCTGCCTGTAAGTTGCTGCGTGTGTTGGGCATCCTAGGCTCCTTGCCTCATCTGCTACCGTCCTCGGAACCGCTCGCCCTCAAGGGCCAGGCGGCGCTTGATCTCGTCGTAAACACGGCGGGCGAGTTCCGCCACATCGACGCCCGGCGAGCCATCGGCGGCATCGTTCGCGCCCTCCTCCGGCGACGCAGGTGACGCTTGACGCGTCACGGGCGATCCAGACGTCGTGTCGGCGCTACCCCTCGTCGAAGTCGAGGGCTGCATCGCCGCCCCTCGATCCGGTGCCGGCGCGCCCGGTCGTGCGGTGATGGGCGCCCCGGCGGCGGACAGCCTGCGCTGGATGCGGGCGGGGTGCGCCTCCCCCGGCGCTGGTGGGGCCCTATGAGGGGCGGTGCGAGACGGCGCGCGAGGGACTTCGGCCTGGGCGCTGCGCGCACCAGCGTCCTCATGATCTGCCGGCACAGGCTCCCCAATCAGGGTCCAGAGGTCGGCGGGCAATGGGCCGATGGGCGTAGTGATCTGGCGGGGCGCCGGCTCCACCTCCCTTGATGGGGCGTCCGCAGGGAGCGGCTCACCGGGGTCGGCGGCAGGCGGATGGTAGCTGCGCCGGACCGTCGTGGCGAGCCTCTGCCCTGAGAGCGCGGGACGTGGGCTGCGGGGCGCGATGGTCTCAATAGTCGAGCGGGTGGGCCGCCCGGCGGCGACGTGCGCCACGATCCGCGTGGCGTCCTGTGGCGTGGGGTCGGTGTCCGCCGCCCGATCCGGTGCGGGCGCTATCCCCGCATCCGAACGCGGCACCTCGTCTGCACCCGCATACGGGACGGCGGTAGGCGGCGCCGTCGCCGACCTGGGGGCATCGGCGGTGCTTGGGACGATGGTCTCGGCTTGTGGCCCCGCCCGGGTCGCGCCGAGTGCGATGGGAGGCGCGCTATCGCGCCGTCGCTCGACCCGCCAGCGCGGCTCCTCGGTCAGCGGGCTGACAGGAAGGCGAGGGCTCCCGTCCTCGAGCTGCGAGCCGGCATCTAGCGTCGAGGCCTCCGGCGCCCCTTGCTCAGCCACGGGAGGCTGAGCGTCCATCGATCCTCGCTCGTCCGCGGGCGCTCGCTCGTCTGCGAGCGCACGCTCATCTGCCCCCGAGACAACGTCGGGCGGGGCCGTAACTTGTGCAGCGCCCGAGATGTGGAGACCGGGTGCCGGCGGCGGTGGTGCTTTCGCCCGCGAAGCCGGTGCCGGCGGGGAGACCTGCTCGACATCTGTCTGCACGATGCGCAGAAGCGCCGTGTCGTGGTCTGCCTCATCCTCGGCGGGGGGCTCAACGCGCGGCATCCGCTGCAGTTGAACGGGCTTGCCGGTCGCGCCGGCGGGGCCCTGCTGCTGGGGCGTCTCACGCGCGGCGCGGTTCACCGTCGTGGGTGGAGGACCCGGCGGCTCTGCTGCAGGCGTGAAGGACGGTGCCCTATGGGGTTCCTCGGCGGACCCTTCCTGATGGCGGCGGAAGATCGTCTGCAGACGGCGCCAGACCGTGTCGGTGATGGCGCTATCCTCGTCGGCCTCCGGCTCCGGCGTTGCAGGAGGCGCCTCGGGTGCGGTCCGGGGCGGGGCTGCTTGTCCTGCCTCAGGTGTCGGGCGGGGTGCTGCGTCCTGTGCCGGACGAAACGGAGCGCCGGAGGGTGACGGGTGCACATCCCGGGGTGCGGCGGCGGGTGGAGCGGTAGGCTGTAGCCGGGACGCGATCTCCGCCCGCGGTGCAGCCGTGGAAAGGGCTGCCGTCACATCGGGGCCGGCGTCCGGTAGGACCGGCGTCGCGACAAGCGTCGTCGCGGGCACAACCGCGGGAGGCGCCGTGAGGCCCAGGGCAGCCTGGGACGCAGACGGCACGCGCCGATAGGACGCGTCCGCAAAGAGCGTCGCTACCGCTTTGTGCCGCATCACGTGTCGCATCAAGCGGCTGCTCGGTCCTCGCCTCAGCTGAATCGCCATATGCTGCTCGTCTCCCGTGCCCGCTGTCCAATTACCCGGCAGGGCGTTGACCTGCCGTCGCCCTGTCGCTCTCGTGTTCTTGCTCACTCATAGGTCGCCGTGACCTCGCCGCATGCCAGTTCCAGCGTCTGAATGGCGATGGTGTTGGCATCGGATTTGAGCTGTGGGCCCTCCCACTTGGTGGGGAAGGCGTCATCGATGTGCCAGGTCATCACCGTCTCCTTCTCCGCATCGAGGAGTGAGACGGTGATCGTCTTGCGCGTCAGCGCGCCGCCCATGCACTCGAGGTACCAATCGAGGAGGGCGCTCTTGCCCACGCCGTTTCTCAAGCTCAGCGTCGCGGGCTTGCGCTGGGCGGGGAGCTGGTGGACGAAGGTGTTGAGCCCGCCCTCCTTGACCTGCTCGATGTCCCACTCCACCGTCGGCAGCACGCACTCCGTGAAGGCCGCCTGCCCCTCGCCCTCAATGGAGACGACGAAGCGAAAGGCGGCGTACGCCGTGCCGCGCATGGGTTGCTCTGCCACGATCACCCTCCTGTGTGCCTCACCGGCGTGGACCCGGGACGCTGACGCTCCCGTTCGATGGCGATGTCGGCCATCAGCATGGCGTAAACGCGGTCGGCGACCTGCTGAACCAGTTCGTCGGCCAGCGCCGCCGACGCGGCTGCCTCCCCGCTTTCACGTCGATCGGGCGGGCCGCCGGCCTGCAGCGTGGATCGGTCTGCGTCTGCCAGGGACATCAGCTCTCCATCCTATCAGCACCGGCTCAGGCGCCGGCGTCCTTATGATACGCCGAGGTCGCCTGCTCCTCATCCTGCGGCGACGCGATCTTGAGGTGCATCTCAGAACCACAGTGCGGGCAGGTGGCGCGTACGACCAACCCGTCGTAGCTGTTGAGCTGCAGATAGAGATCCTCAAGGTAGGCCAGATCCGCCGCGAACAGGCGCTCGACCACGGCGGGCGTGATGGGCGCGATCGTCCCGAGCTGCGTGATCACCCGGCTGAGCAGCACAATCGGCAGATACGCCTCGTTGTCCTGCACACGCGGGTGCGCGACGGACTCGATCTCGTCCAGCGCCGTCGCGCGGCGCATGCGCCCGAGCCGCTGGACGCGCCCCGGAGGGCGGTCCTCGCCGTCGTCGGCTTCGTCAACGTACCCGAGAGGAAGCGTGAACTCAAACTCGGTCTTCAGTGCTAACCTGCCTTTCGCAGTTCGCTCGATCCGGGGAGGGCGCGATGCTCCGCGCCCCTACCCGGAACGGGACAGCCTGGACTAGATCTTGACGCGTTCGATGTACTCGTGCGCGATCGTGAGTTCCTCGATGCCGATCTCGTTGCTGTCGGCCTTCGGCTGCGGACCGGTCACCTTAACGGGCCAAGCGCGCTTGAACTCCCAGCGAGCGACCGGGGTCAGCTGGTGGTCGAACATCGTGATCGAACCGTCGTGGCGAGACGCCTCAATCTGCCCGTCCTCCACCATCTTGCGCCAATCCCAGATGTCCATATCGCTGGTGATCCCTCGCTTGAGGGTGATGTTCTCCCACGTGAGGCGACCTGGGATCTTCATCACGACTTCCTGGCCCGATTCGGTGACCACCTTGTGCTCGATGATCTCGTGCTCCGAGCCGAGACCCGAGCACTCGGTGAAGAAGCCCTTGACGACACCCTGTACCTCAACGGAGAAATGAAACCCAACAAGTGGGTCTTCGTGGTCGGCCATCGCGTTCTCCTTTCTAGTTGCCTATGGGGTTAGGCCTCGGCGTTGGCGCCGGCCCACTGGCTGATCCGGAAGATGACGAACTCCGCCGGCTTGACGGGCGCCATTCCGACCTCGATGATGAGCTGGCCCAAGTCCCGAATCTCGGGTGGGTTGAGCTCGTCGTCGCATTTGACGTAGAAGGCCTCATCAGGCGTGCTACCGAAGAGCGCGCCGCTGAGCCACACCGTCCTCAGGAACGAGGTGACATCCCGTCGCACGCGGGCCCAGAGCATGCGATCGTTGGGCTCGAAGACGACCCACTGGAGCCCGACATCCATCGACGCCTCGGCCATGATGAAGAGCCGACGGACGTTGATGTAGCGCCAGGACCCATCGCTGCTGAGCGTCCGGCCTCCCCAGACGCGGATACCCCGACCCGGGAAGGTGCGGATGCAGTTGACGCCGATGGGATTGAGGGTGTCCTGCTCGCCCTTGCTGAGGCGTAGCTCCAGGTCGATGGCGCCGCGCACCACCTCGTTGGCGGGCGCCTTATGCACGCCGCGCTCCGCGTCGGTGCGGTTGTAGATGCCCGCCATATGGCCACTCGGCGGCATAAGCTTGCTGGTGCTGCCCCCGCCGCTCAGATCGGCGACACGGATCCAGGGATAGTAGAGGGCGGCGTAGGAGGTGTCGAGGTTGAGGTACTGGCGCCACTCCTGTGCCTGCTGGGCGTTGAGGCCCGGCGGCGCATCGAGGATCGCGAAGCGATACTTGAGCGATTCGCAGTGCGCGACCATCGCCGACTGGATCATCTTGACCCGCTCCTTGGCGGCTTCCGAGCCGTCGTAGCCGGTCATGGCATCGGGCGCGACGAGGATGCGCACCTCATCGATCGCCTCAAGGCCGGCAAAGCCGGACCGGTCGGCAACGCTGCCGACGAAGTCATCGACCGTGAGGGCCGGGACGCCACCGCCTTCCAGGGCAAAGGTTCCCTCAGCGGGCACCGCCGTCGCGGAGCCCACATCTGCGATGTCGACCGCGCCGAATGCGGCGTCGCCGACATAGTTGGCCTCGCCCTTCTTCATCGTCAGGCCCGCCTTGGTCTCGCCGCCGACGGTGACGGAGAAGGTTTCCTCTTCGCCGGCTTTGACGGTAACGCTGAGATCGGAGGGGCCCGGGGTCTTGGCGACCACACGGAAGCTGTTCCCCCGCCCTTTCGCCGGTACGGTGGCTGTGGCATGGTCCGGCTCATCCTCCTCCTCGCTGAGCGCCCGCAAGCTGACGACGTAGCAGCTTCCGCCACCGTTGGCGAAGTAGCCGTAGACGGCATCAGGCAGGTAGGCGCCAGGTGTGAAGTCACCGAAGATGCTGGTGAACTGCGTCCAACTCGTGACAAGCGTGGGCTTGTTGAGCACCGACTGTACGGGCACGCGCTCGCCGGATGCGGGGTCAATCTGCTTGACGCTGGCCTCCGCCGTGATACCCACGAAGGCCGTCATCGACGTCCCTGCAGCCTCGATCGGCTTGGTGCCGCGATCGACCTCCTCGATGTAGACTCCCGGAGACTTGTACTCAGGCATCGCTGTGACACTCCTTTCTCCAACTGCCGGCTATCAGCTTCCTGTTGTCAGTTGTCAGTTTCCAGTGGCCGGTAAGCGGATGGGTTTCAGTTCTCAATGGGTGTTCACACCTCCATGTCGTAATCGCCGTCGGCGGCTGGAATCTGTATCGTTCGCTGTTTGGGCTTCCCTTCGCCGGGCCACGCCACCAGGGTGTAGTCACCCGGGGGCACGCTGCCCAAGACGAAGCGGCCTTGGGCGTCGGTGGTCGTCAGATAACCGGTTCCCTTGAGCGCCACATCGATAGCGGGCAGCGGGGTGCCATCCTCGTGGGCACGCACGGTGCCGGCGAGGACGATCAGATCGGTGCGTGCGGCGTCCGGCACGAGGTCGGGCCTCGTCGGGAGGCCCTGGGCCTGTCCGAATCGCAGGATGCGCGTGCGGACCAGGGGGCCGGTGATCTCCTGCCAGGGATCGAGCGCCAGGGTGATCACGTAGCTCACACCTGGACGGATCTCGTTATCCATCACGTTCCACAGATCGGTGGGATCGGTCATCGCGTCGTGTTGGGCCAGTTTGGCCTGGATGTCGTAGGGTGGGTTCTGGAGCGTGCCGACCAGTCGTTCATTCGGCAGGGTCGGGTGGCGGAAGAGAGCCAGCATGCTGCGTGTGAGAAGGCGGTGCTCGTCCGCCGGATCAGCGGCCCAGGCCGTGATGACATAGGAGGCGTCGACGCGCATTGGCGTGCGCTTCATGCGCGCCACGCCGGGCTCCTTGCTGCCCGAGGATCCCATCTGCTGCCACTGGTGTTGGCGCAGCACGTTGTTCTCGCGCACGTCGTAGAGGAAGAGGTTGAGTGTGGGGCGCGAGAGACGTGAACTCCACTCCCGCCGTGGCTGGGCGAAACTGATCTCAACCTCCCCGTTCTTCACGGGGATCTCGTCGATCAACAGCCTGCGGATCGTCTCGTCCAGGTCAGCGAGCATGGTACGGTCTCCGGTCGGCCTTAGCCATCAATCCAGCCATTCGGCGAGCTTCCAGCCGAGCGTCTGGGTATAGGCGGGTCTGTCTGGATCGGCCCAGAGGCTCGTCAGCCCTTGGTCGATGGCGGTCATGCCGCTGGCGAGGCCCCCTGAGATCGAGTAGTCGCCCTGCTCGTCGCCGGTAACCCAGCTCCCGAGCGCGCCGACGCCCTCATCGAGCAGGCGCCCGAGGGCGTACCCGCCGGCTCCGGCGCCCGCTACGGCGGCGGCGGGGCCCAGCGAGGCGGTGCCGGCTCCGAGAAGGCTTGCTGTCCCCACACCGCCCGAAAAGGCGCCCAGGGCGTTGAAGACGGCGTCGGTGCCGCCGGTCAGCCGGTCACCGAAGGTTGGCGCGTTGAGCATCTGGTCAACGCCCTGCCCGAAGCCGAGGGCCCCGGTCACCAGGCCGATGGGGCCGAGGGCGTTGCCAAGGCTCTGCACGCCGGAGCCGGCGCCACGGGCGAGGACATCGCCCGCACGGCTGACGCCCGCAGCCTGCGTGCCCCGAGCGGACTCCATGATCAGGCTCGTCCCCAGGCCCACCGAGCCGGCAGTGTTGGAGGCGAAGTTGTAGGCGTCCTCCAGCCATCCACGCTGGACGGTGGGACCTGTTGAGCTCGGTGAAGCCTCGACGGCTGCATCGGCTGCGTGCGTCGCCACCGACTCAGCTTGGTGTTCCAGAGCGTCCTCCGCCGGTCCGACGGTCAGAGGACCTGTAGCGGTCATCGACTGCTGTTGGACCACGTGGGTGAGCTCGTGCCGAAGCACATGCTCGTCGGTGGAATGGGTGAGGTCACTGAAGAAGACGTCGTTGCCCAAGGTGAAGGCCGACGCGCCGATCCTCAGACTGAGCGCGTTGGCCTCGGCATCATCGTGGAGTCGCACGGCGCTGAGATCGGCGCCGAGAGACGCCTCCATCCGTGCCCGCGTCGTGCTCTCGAGCGGTCGACCGCGGCCCAGGTGTCCATAGATGCGGCCGGCGAGCCGGTTGCTGACCGGGCCGCCCTCCCTGCCGATCACGGGGCCGAGATCGGGTTGGGCCCAGAGCGGCGCCTCTTCCTCAGCGAGCATACGCGAGATCTGGGCATTGCCGACCACGGGTTGGAGTTGCTGCAGGGGGTGGTCCTGGTGCAGACCGCCTACGTCGTGATCGCGCTGCGATCCCGGTTGTTTGGGAGCTCTGTGCTCCCGCTGTGCCGTCGAATGTTGGTCCTTCATACACCCTCCTGTGCTTGGCCCCCATGCACCACCGAGAGACGTCGCCCTGCCTAGAAGGCCATGTCCTCATCTCTCACCAACCGACCCATCTTCTGCAGCTCACGGCGCGTGCCGTGCAGGAGATGCTCCATCGTCATCGTCTCGCCATCGGCTGCGGCGAGATAGGCGGCGCTGACGAGGACGTTACGAATGCTGCCGCCCGACAGGCGGAAACGCTCGGCAAGGAGCTCCAGATCGATGTCCGGCGCTCGGGGAATCGCCGAGGGGAAAAGCGTCCTCCACATATGCAGACGTTCCTCGGCCTCGGGGAACGGGAAAGTGACCGCAAACTGCAGCCGACGTGTAAAGGCCTCATCGAGGTTGCCGCGCAGGTTCGTCGCCAAGACCGTGACACCGTCATAGGCCTCCATTCGCTGCAGCAGATAGCTCACCTCGATGTTGGCGTAACGGTCGTGCGAGTCGCGCACCTCCGACCGCTTTCCAAAGAGCGCGTCGGCCTCATCGAAGAACAGGATGGCGTTGCTCGCCTCGGCCTCGTGAAAGACGCGCTCGATATTCTTCTCCGTCTCGCCGATGTACTTGCTCACCACCGTTGAGAGGTCGATGCGATAGAGGTCCAGGCCGAGCGCCCCGGCGATGATCTGGGCTGCCATCGTCTTCCCGGTGCCGGGAGGTCCGGAGAAGAGCACGGTGACGCCACGGCTCGAGACCAGCTTCTCGCCCAATCCCCACGCATCCAGCACCTTGGGGCGTCCCCGCACCGTGTCAACGATCTCGTGCAGCTGCGTCAGCTGATCGGTGGGCAGGATGATGTCGTCCCAGGTGAAGCGTGGCGAGATCTTGTCGGCCAGCCGCGCCAGGCGCGGGTTCGAGTGGGCTCGCGCTGCGGCGAATAGCTCGTCTCGCGTGGGATAAGAACCCGCGTCGTCAGGGCTCCCGCGAAGCACGGCGCCGTCGCGTACTGTAGCCACTGCATCGCGGATCTGCCCACTGGTGAGGGCAAACTGCCCGGCGAGATGGTTGATCGCCTCACGGGACAGGTCCGGCGATCCGTCTTGTCCGTCGTCCCTGAGGTAGTGCTCCCAGAGCCGGCGGCGTTGGGCGTAGCTCGGAACAGGGAAGGCGAGCGACACGATGGGACGCTTGCGTGGCGTGCCCTTGGGGGTCCAGGGCGCCTGTCCGGCGACGATAGCGGGTCCGGGGAAGGTGGTCAGCGTGTAAAGCAGGTCGGGCGGCGTCGTCTCCTCGACCAGGCAGGCATCCCAGCCCGTCAGGATGGGGAGTGCGTCGACGAGGCGCGCATCGCGCAAGGCAAGCTCTACGGCACGGACCGGACTGAGCTGCTGTTTTGAGGCGAGCT
>JAXGUU010000085.1:0-12756 GCA_040774145.1 Anaerolineae bacterium | reverse complement strand
GGTCCACATCTTGGAAGAACTCGGACATCGTGCACTGCAACCCCTTCGTGACCACGATGTAGAGCGTTCTATACTCTGGGTTGTCGAAGTTCAGTACATTTCCGATCGCCGTCGCGGACAGTGAGGAGCCGATTCTCGAGAACACGCTCTCCCTCGTCAGTCCACGATCTTTGAGGATCCATCCAATGCGACTAGTGATTTGCCGTGTGTGCTCGACGAGTTCTCTGTCCAGGTCAGTTCTCATAATCCTATAGCCGCGCGCCATCCTGCCTCCTGTCTGCTCTCGCTAGGTCAGTGTAAGTCCAGAAAGGGCTACAGACCGTGTTGTACGGCTGATACCCATCAGTTACTGTCTTCAGATTGATACTGCGTAGGCTGCCTCGCTTGACGAGCCCAGCTGCGGCGGTCCCTCGCTACGGCACAGCCCCCGTCACCTGTCTTAACTACCGTCCACCACCAGCGCCGCATCGAGCGCCTCCCGAATGTCGCTGACGTAGACGAGGTTCACCCGGTCGCGCATGTAGTCGGGTAGGAACTGCACGTCCTGCTCGTTATCCGCCGGCAGGATCACGGTCTCGACGCCGGCGTCGATGGCGGCGAGCAGCTTGGCCTGGATCCCTCCCACGCCCAGGACCTTGCCCATGATCGTGATCTCGCCGGTCATGGCGATATCGTGGCGCACGGGGATCGCCTTGAGGGCCGAGACGATACCGGTCACAATCGTCACGCCCGCGGAGGGCCCCTCCTTCGGAATGCCCATCATCGTCGCGAGCACAGCGACGTCGATGTTCTCTCGCCAATCGGAGGCGATGTCCAGATCCTTGTAGTGCGCGCGGATGTACTGGGCCGCCGCCTCGATCGACTCGCGCATCACCCGCTGCATCGAGCCCAACGGCACGATGCGCCCCTGCCCCTTCGTGGCCTGCATCTCGAAGCGCAGGATCATCCCCTGTTCGCCGGCGACTGCCAACCCCGTCACCTCGCCAACCAAGGCGTGAGTGGGGAGCGTTACACGTTGCTTGCGATCGGCCTCCAGCAGCACGGGCGTCAGCACGCGCCCGGACGCCGGCATACGCGCTGCAACCTGCACCGGATAGTACTCACCAGGCGCCATCAGATGAAGCTGATTGCGAATCCGCTGCCGTCCCTCAAGCGCCAGGAGCAGCAGCTCCGCAAGCTCCTCGTCGGTCACCTCGCCATGCGGATAGAGCAACTTCAAGAGCCCCGACAGCGTTTTGTGAACGGCTCGGACATCTCGAGCGGTGATATTCTGGCTCGACCCCGCCGCATCGAAGAGCTCAAAGCGATGCCTGACACGATCCAGGACCTCCACCCGTCGCAGCTCGTGCATAATCTCACACAGGTAGTCGGTGATGAAGCCGTAGTCGCGACTCGCGGATTCCGGACCGATCTTCGGGACCTCCCAACCCGGCAGGTAGTAGTGCAGGCGATCGATCAGCGCCTCCACCTGCAGGAAGCTCGGCAGCGGCTCAAACAGATGGTAGTACTTCTCGTGCGGAAGCTTTCCCTGGACATCCAGATTGCCGACCAGCACGATCGAGCCAAAGGCCAGGATCTCCTTCCTGCCCCGGCTGAACTTCGCATCCTGCATATAGCCCTGCATAATGCTGACCATCGCTTTGGGGTCGGTGAAGTCCGTGTTGGCGATCTCGTCGAAGACGACTGCCTCACGCGTGCCGACCAGGCCCACGTTGCCCGTGTTGAGGTTGATGAACAGGCTCGCCGGCGTGGCCTTGCCGCCGGAGAGAACGTGGGCGTAGTAGGAGACGTTCCGATAGAGGTAGGTCTTACCGGTCTCGCGCGGCCCGAGCTCGATCAGGTTGTGGTTGGACTCAACCAACGGTATCGCCCGGCTGAGGTAGACCAGCTTCTCGCGGCGCGTCATCTGATCCGGGCTCAAGCCGAACGAGTTAACGAGGATGTCGATCCACTCGTCGGCGGTGAAGGCCCTCCGCTTCTCGATGAACTCGCCCACATCGATCATCGAGATCTGGAAGGGCGTAAAGTCCAGGACCTTAAACGGTCGGATCTTCTTGTTGTGCACCTCGGTCTCATCGTAGGTCAGGTCGATCGTTCCCCACATCCCGCCGGCCAGCAGCATCGGGTAGCGCTTCACCAGGTCCTCGGGCACGTTGACGAAGCTCTCGTTGATCGCGCCGATAGATCCCCAATACTTGTCCTCGGTCTCCACCAGACGCACCTCTAGATTGGCGATGATCGTGTGCTCGCGATTCTCACGGATATGAGACCGAATGCGCTCCGCCTCGGCGCCATGGACGAAGTTCTCGCGCAGGCGCCGCTTGACCAGCTCGAAATCCTCGTCGAACGTCGCCTCCTCGCAGTAGTTGTCGATCAGGTACTCCAGGACATAACGCGGGAACTCGTCCATCCCGGTGTTGAAGGTCAGCCGCTTGTTGACCACCTTCCCCGTGAAGACCTCTTTCAGCTGTTCGCCCATCTGCTGCCGCCTCTCGGTTGTCTACGCCTACGATTTGAGACCCTTGGGCACCTTGCCCATCAGGAAGTCCAGCTTCGAATCCACCCGGCGCCGCAGTTTGCCCGGCGTCAATTTGACGACCAGCTCGGCGCCGGCGCTCGTCCGGAACGTCTTGCCCTTGTCAGCGTAGGTCAGCACCACGGTGACGGGCAGGTGCTTCTCCTGCGTCTCCCGATCCTCGTCCGTGATGTCGTCCAGTCGTGGCGTCCAGGTCACCAGATAGCGCGCTTGGTGCCCGCGGAACAGCTCGCGTCGCATCGGCAGCCCCTCCAGCGTGAACGCCAAGGTGATCGTCATCTCCGCCAGGCTCGTCTCCCTGGCCTCGACGACGATCTCCAGCGAGAGATCGTCTCCCTCGCTCACCGAGCCCACCTGCTGCAGCTCTGCGATCGTCAACAACGGAACATCCGTTGCTTTGGGGCCGAGTACCACCATCGGCACCATGCACTCAGCGAGGCTCACCCCACCGTGCGAGTACCTGTCCGGACGGCTGTGGTACCGCTGTCGCCGCAGGATGTAGCCGGGTCGGGGGAAGAGCACCGTATCGAAGGCAGCAGCCCCATTGCCCGTTGGGATGCCCATCCTCCGCGCATCGAAGGCGATCACACGCTCGTCGGAGAGCGCCCCTCGCGTGCGCGCGTGCAGGTAGGTCACGTCTGTGGCCTCTTTGACGAGGCGATCCGGAACGGTCACGGTAGCTTCCGGCATCGGCTTGAACCCGTGGTCGCTCGTCACAAAGACCACGGCGTCCTCCGGCAGCTCCCGCAGCACGCTGCGCACGTCCTGACGGATGATCTCGCGCACCATCGTCGTGTAGATAAAGGCCAGGTCCTGCGAGTTGTGGTGCAGGTTGGCGTCTGTGAAGTTGAAGACGATATACTCGAAGATGTCGGAGACGTAGCGCACGGTCATCCCGGAGGCTTCGGTGTCCTGGTCCTTGACGACGTCGAAGTAGGGTGCCCGACTGCCCATGCGCCCCTTGAGCCAGGCAGCGAGCAATGATAGCTCATTCTGCGTCGTGAACGCCTCCGGCAAGCAGCCCGCGGCGATCGCCTTCCGGCTCAGGTGCGTCTCCGTCGGAATGAGCGCGCTTCCCGGCAGCTGCACGATCACCTCAAACCGCTCTTCCAGTACCGGGCGGAGTAGCTCCTCCCACGCATCCACGCGCAGGCCATCGAAAACCATCACCACGGCCTTCCGCCCGCTCTGAGGGTCCCAATGCGGCTTAAGCACGCGATCCAGGAACTGGTGGGTAAAGACCATCGGTGCATCGTCCTGTCGGATCCAATCGGCATAGTGAGTGCGGTAGAGATCCTGGAAGCGCCTGTCGATCAGGCCCTGAACGTCGGCGACCATCTCGGCGATGCCGTCCAGTTCAGTGCGAGCGTGCGCCCATCGTTGGCTGAGGCTCGGCCACAGGGCGTTCTCCGGCACCGGTACCACATGGCCCACGCGGAGGGCGCGTTGCAGATCCGAGACGTAGAAGTCCAGGCGGTTGAGGCGATCCCGGTTCCAGAGTGCGTCAAAGGTGGCGAAGTCCAGCTGCTCGTCGGGGGCGACGGTGAACCGCTTGGCAACCTTGGCGACGCTCTTCAGCAGCCGCTGGAGCTCAATGGCACGGCCGTAGGTGCGCTGCAGCGTCTCCCACGTCTCGGTCGGGCGGCGCAACGCTGGCCAGTCCCGCTGAGACGTCTGGCGCTCCAGCATAGCCAGGACGCGCTCGTGGAATCCGAGACGCTCAGGGTGCCCGATCAGATCGGCCAACAGCGACGCCAGGGCAAGCGAGCGCGTCAGCAGCGAAAGCCGCTCGTGCTCCAAGACGAGGCACGCCTGGTCCGGATCGTCAATCTGAAGCCGGTCGTGCATCAGGAAGGCCAGGCGAGCAGGCTCGTCGATCAGGAAACGCTCGACGGCACGGACATCGTCCACCACCCGGTCCGGATCAGCAGACATCTGATCCTGCATCGCCGCTTCCAAGAACTGAGGATCGATCTCGCGGTAGTCGTGCAACCGTGGATCGAGGTTGGGCAACAGCACCTTGTACTCAAGGCTGTGTTGGTGCATCAGGGCCGCCAGCGTGAAGGCGCGGATCACCTCCTCGGCATCGCGTTCCAGCAAATAGCGGAAGGGCACCGGCGCCTCGGCAAGGGTTCGCTTCAGCGCGCCCATCACGTCATCGGGAAGCAGTCCGGCCAGCTCATCAAGCGCCTGATGCTCCTCCACACACACCCGGCGTATCTCCGCAGGCGATAGCTGCCGGAAGGGGTTGATGTTCAGCACCGCGCCCAGCACCAACTTCCGCAGATCGGTGTCGGTGAAGCGCACCGGATCGACGTCGCGCAGCTGCCGGTGGACCCCCAGCGCGCCCTCCAGGTGCTCCAGGATCAGACGAGAGAGGTTGCGGGTATCGACCAGGTGGGGCCAGCGCGGGTCGCCCGTCTGCTCCAGCAGAAAAGCGCGCAGCGAGAGCGATAGCGTGTGACCACGCTTCGCGAGTGCGTCCAGGTCGGGATAGAAGAGGGGGGTCGTCGCATCCTCGCGGCTGCGGTCTACCAGCAACACTCGGGTGTCCGGATCATCGCGCACAGCCTCGACCATCTCGCGCAGGCCCAGGTTGCCGACGCAGAAGAAGACCGTGTAGCCGTTGGCCTCAGCCCAGCCGTCCACCACCCACGCGCCCTTGCGGATCAGGCGCTGAGGGTCGCGCAGGATCAGCGGCGAGGCCGGGCTCAGCGGCGCGATCTGATCTAGGATCCACTGTTCGAGCATAGTATGTCCTCTCGGTTTCCCACGATCTCTACCTCGCCCCGCCTAGCCGCCACGGCGCGTTCCGCTCGTCCCCAGGTGACGCGAAACGAGGCGCGCCGGAACGGTCATCTCGCCGCCGTTGGTCGCAATGACGATTTCGCCTTCCAGGTTGCGCGATAGTTGGGGGAACCGCAGTTTCGCCGCCTCCGGCACAACCTGAGCGGTGACACGTAGGAGCTCGCCGGGCGTTAGGCGCAAGGTCTCAGCATCCAGGCGTACCCAATCCACGCTCGATGCTATGACTCCGGTCAACGGCTCATTGCCGAGGTTTCGGATACTCAGGACGTGAGCCGGCGGTTCTCCTGTTGTGTAGGTGCCGTAGTCAAACCGGAGCGGCTCCACAGAGAGCATCGGACCGCTGATCACGCTGTGCCAGTCCAACTCAACGTCTCCACCGTTGCTCTTGATTGCGACGCGGTCGGACGGTAAGCCTCCGCGCAGGTCGAACCTCGGCACCTGGACAGAGATCGTGAGGGTCCCCTGCTCCCCTTCGCCCAGCGTCAACGTCGTTGGGTGCAGCCGCACTTGGGCGCCGCCGTGGTGGTGTGCCGTGAAGGTCGCTACAAGCGAACCGGTCCCGGTGTTCTGCACAGATGCGGTCGTGCTTCCCCGCCCCTGCCTGTCAAGCACCACGGGCTGCGGGTTCTCACTCACCGCGAGCACCGGCTCGCAGACCAGCGCGGTGACCATGACTGATGCACTGCCGCCGTTGAACTCTAGGCCGACGCCGGCTCTTTCTGCATACCAGCCAGGGCCGATGTTGTCGGCAAGTTCGACCTTCACTTCTTCGCTGTGACCCGGCTCGCACTCCAGCCCCAGCGGGGATACGCGTAGCCAGCTTGCGGTCTTGGAGACCCTGCACTTCAGCAGCCCAGGCCCCGTGTTGCTTACCGTAAAGGTCCGTACCGGTCTATCGCCTCGGTTCAGCTGCCCGAAAGCTATGGCATCCCGAGAGAGCGATAGGGTCGGAAGCCATCTGTCCAGCAGGTGCTGTGCCTCCCGGGAGCCGTAGGTCCTACTTGCGATCGTCGCCTGTTGGTAGGCCTCGCTGTGACGCCCCAGGGCAGCATAGGCCTCGGCAAGCATCACGCGAGCCTCAACCCAATCGGGTCGGCGATCCACCTCCTGTTGGAGGAGCTGTGCCTCCCCCAACCGGTCCTTCGCCAGCCGATGACGCACCACCTGCAAAAGCAGCTGTTCTGTCCGCCGCTCATCGACGGTTTGCTGAAGATAAGCTCTCATCTTCATCGCTTGCACGTTCGTGGAGTCCAGCTCCACGGCCTTGGCGTACGCCTGCTCCGCCTGGACCAGATCTCCCAGCTGCGAATAATGCCCGGCAAGATTGTGGAACCAGATGGAGGTCGGGCGACAGCGGATGGCATTCTGGTAGGCCCGCACCGCATCTGCGTGGCGTCCTTGCTTCCCGAAGCTGTGGCCGAGGCCATGATAGGCCTCGTCATCGTTAGGGTCGAGGTCGATCGCCCTCGTGAATGCCTGCAAGCTCTTGTCGTAGCGTCCCTTTTCGCACCACAGCCATCCCATCTGTCGGTGAGTCAGGGCGTTATTCGGCTGAACCTGGAGTTCAGCCTCAAAGGCTCGCATGGCGTCGTCGACCTTCCCCTCGACCTGATAGATCACGCCGAGGTTGTGGTTGGCCCCGGGTAGGCGTGAGTCCATCTTCAGTGCTTCAAGGTAGTGCCGTTTCGCCTCTTCCAGCTTCTCGGCCTTGTGCAGGTCATATCCCCTGCTGAAGTGCTGTTGAGCCGAAAGCGTGGTCGCCGGTGTGCGGGCCACAGTCGGAGCCCGGGGCGTCTCGCGCCTCTGGGACGTTGCCGTGGTTGCCGAAGGACGACTGCCGCCCTTGCCGGCCAACCGAGCCCGAGCTTCCTCCGCGCCCGATAGCACCTCAATCTCCGATGGCGTCTCGACCACGATCTGAGGATGGTGCCGACCATTGCCGGCGCGGTATTCATCCATCAGCCCTGTCACGCTCACCCATTTCCCCGCATAGCACCCCAGATCATGGCCCTGACGGCGGAAAGTCTCTAGCCCCTCGGCCCAGACGACAAGGCGGAAGCTGCCGAGCTGCCACGCGCCGAAGCTCAGGAAAGCGTAGGGCTTACCGGTAGTGGTCGTTTTCGGAGCAAAGTCCACGACTCGTCCCACCACTGTGACGCGATCACCGACGGCGCCAAGCAACGCCTCTCGATTGGTAGCATCCAAGACTTGGAAGAGCTGCCACTTCGTGACCTCGGCAGCTCGTGTGGGCAGGTCGATGACGACGCGATTCGCGAGGAAGTCCTCCAAGCGCGGCACGGAGGCGACATCCGCCTTGCAGATCCTCCTGAAGAGCGCCACGGAGGAGCTGAGGCCCGACAGCCGTTCCACAGCGGCCAGTACCTTGGACTCATCCGGGTTGATGAAGTCCCTCTGATGGAAGAGTAGATTCTCACCGTCCCCATATTGTGCCCAGAGGCCCGGCTGCTTAATCAGCCCTCTGAGGGCCAGGTGGATCACGATGGCGGAGAACCGGTCCACCGTCGGGCCAAACTCCTGATCCCGTGCGGGGTGCTGGTAATTGGGGTGTCCGCGCTCTTTAACTTCGAAACGCTGCATTCCCGGCACATAGGTGCCGTCATAGTCGACGAGCACCAACTGCCCGTTGCTTACCATGATGTTCCCGTGCTGGAGGTCGCCGTGGGCCATGCCGATCGCCTCGAGGCTTGCCACCATCTTCTCGAATGACCGCAGCAGGCTGGACATTCTGCCTTGATCGTGGGCATATGCGTCGATGTAGGCGCTCAAGGTCTCTCCCGAGACCCAGGGCATCTTGATGATCGGGTACCACTGTCCCTTTACCGAGATCCCACGCTCAACGTAGCTCGGGGCCAAAAGGAATGATTCCGAGCGCGATCGCATGAAACGGTCGATCGCCTGATACCGATCGCGTGCAGGCACGTACTTCGAGAAACAGCGCACCGCCCAGGCCTGACTGTGCCTCGCCAGCTTGTAGGTGTAGGCAAAGTTGCCGCTTCGGGCCCTCGGTCGTCGATTCCCATCGGTCTCGACACTGGCCGAGCTCAGGTCAGCGTCCAGGCTGAACGCAATCCTCGGGTTCTGCAGAGCCAGTTGGTAATCGGTATAGGCGGGTAGTCGTATCATCTCAATCCGGCTTCACAATAAGGAGTGTCACATCGTCGTTTCGAAGGCCTGAAAACCGGCGTAGGCCCTCGATCCAGGGCCGGAACAGATCTCGATCGAGCATTGACGCCTCAGCGAGCTCGAATAGCGGCTCCCACGGGCGCTCCCCGGCCTCGGTCCGGCACAGGAACCAGTGGGCCAGTGCATCGGTCATCAGGAGGAGCGTGTCGCCGGCGGCCCAGCTGCCATCGCAGCGAAGAAGCTCGCTCTGCGCCCAGACAGATGTGTTCTTGTCCGTCCGTGTCGACAGCAGAACCGGATGATAGCCAAGCTCATCTGCCGTCTTGGCGGGCCAACTCGAGACCAGTTCATCACCGCGCACTTGGAAGAGGCATGAGTCGCCCACCGCCAATGCCGTCCAGCGGCGCTCTGTGGCCCCATCAGGAAGCAAGCTGAGGCCGAGAAGCGTTGAGAAGGCTCCTTCGCGGGCCTTGTTCTCAGCATACCAGGGCAGCTTGCGCCTATTAACCTGCGCGAACCAGGCGCTTGCTTCGCGGTTCACCCACTTCTGCAAGGTTGCCGGCTGACGCGGCCCTCGAGCCACATAGAGCTCCACCAGCTGGTGGGCCCACAGCCCGGAGAACGAGCTCTCTGTCGCCCCGTCGGCGATGGCGAAACGCGGCGCAGCCATCCGGCGTCGCACCACCGTCGCGCGAGGGCCGTCGTCGCGGTCCCCGCGCACCGCACGGTTGTACGAGAAGTCGAAGTCGTCCTCGTACTCCTGTGTCGTATGTCCGGCTTTGGGTAGCCAGAAAGCGCGGACGGTGACATCCATACCCACAGCTCTAGCGCAGGTTCGCGGGGCGGGTACCGATATCGAGGAACTCCACAACATCGGCGATGTCGGCGTTGAAGACCATCCCGCGCGCGCCGTCGGAGACGGAATAGCGTTTCTCCTGTGCCGCGGCCAGCATGTGGGGCGGCAGCTCGCTCGACATCCTGAACAACAGCCGGGCGAAGGCGTCGGGAAGATCGTTCTCGTCTGCAGGGAAGTGCATCGGCGCAACCCCACGCAGCGAGGAGAGGTGCAGATTCAGCAGCAGGACGTTGCCGTCCTGTGTGGCCAACTCGCGAACGGCCTCGGAGACCGGCGTGGGATCGCCGTCGTTCGCCTCCCCATCGGTGATGTTGATCACAACGGGAGGAAAGGCCTCCGGATGCTGGTCTATCCAAGCCTCCAGCAGAGTGTGTGCCCGCCACAGGGCCTGGCACATTGGGGTACCGTTGTTCGCTACGGGATCAAACCAGATCGCGAGACGGTTGTTGACCTCCACAATGCCGCCCATACCGTCGGGGATCTTCTGAAGCCGATCCTCGACGCGCAGGGGATTATCGGCAACTTCGTCGATACCCACCATATCGCGGCCCGCAAGCGCCCCGCCAAGGACCGGCCCCACCGCTGCCCCGTAGCCGATGACGCCGATCTCAAAGTACCGACGCACCCCTTCATCCTTTGAGCAACGTCCCACGAGTGTATCGAGGGCGCGGTTGATCGCATCCGCGAGGGTCTGGGCTTTGCTCGTGTGAACCTCGCTGTTCCCAAAAGGGTCTGACATCGATCCGGACTGATCCACCAAGAACAAAAAGCAACTCGGATTCCTGCGACTGATCTCTGCAGTATACATGGGTCTCTCCGCTCCTGATTGACTTGATGAATGAACAGGTGCATCAAGCGCCAGCGACCACGACTCCACCGCCCAGCGAGCGGCGGTCGCCTCGATGGCGCACGTGTCACACAGATGGACGGTCATCTGCTCCAGCAGAAGACGCTGACTAGGGTAAACCTGGCGCCGGTTTCGGTAGTCCTGTGGGATCCCCGCCCGAGCGGCGGTGACCAACACCGCGATCTCGGGCCGAGCCGTGCCGCATAGGTCACGCAACAGCGCCTCGAGGCGCCGGGGGTCGTTCACCAGGCTATGTCTGTAGCGGGTGACGACGTCGATCAAGACTTGGCGCGCCAGGGGATCCATATCAAGTCGATTCCTACTGTGTCCTCACGGTGAGAAGTGACGCCTACCCGCTCCGCCGCACACAGAGCTGGTAATCCTCCTCGGCCTCCACCTGCGCGACCTCGTCCAGCGCGCTGAAGTCGAAGCCGCCGTGCTCGTAGAGCGCGCGCCCATACTCGTAGAGCCCCGCACGACGGCACTGACGCAGCCAGTCCGCGGCGGTGGCGGGGTTCTCGGGTCGATCCCGGTCGTGCGGGGGCACGCCCTCGATCAGGGCGCGGGCAAAGCGCTTGATGCGCCGCAGCGCCCCGCTGGCCTGCAGCTCCGCCTTCTGGGCCCGCTCCTCGTCGCTTTCCGGTGGGCGCCAGGTGCCCTCCACGGTCTTGAAGAAGTATTCCGGCAGCCAATCCACCAGCATCCGGCGCGGCTTCTCATGCACCGGCAGGTACTGCTCGAAGAGATCGGAGTAGTGGACGCCGGGCTCACCGGGCTGGTCCGCCATCCTCTCGCGCATGAAGGCCTCAAGCCGTGCGGCGGCCGCCTCCTCCTTCACGCGCTCCGCCTCGTCGATCCGATCGGCGGTCTCCAACAGGTACCACCGTCCGCTGCCGGGCGGCGACTCCTCGGCGACGGAGCGCAGCAGAGCATCGAAGTCGTGGCGCTCGAAGGTGCCTCGCCGGACCATGCGTGAGACAAGTTCATCGTACAGCCGGTCGGCAGGCGCGCCTGGATGGGCATCGAGCGCGTTAGCCAAGATCGCACGCGCCTCCTGTTCGAACGATTGGGCCTCGAAGTCCAGAACGAGTTGCCCGATGAACTCGTCTGGGCGTGGCTTACGGAAGTTCACCACTAGGTCGCGTTTGGTCACTTTGGCGGCCTGTGTCTGGTTATACGTCATACCGCCCGTGTCGATGAACAGCGTATCGAGGCTTGATTCGGACACAAATCCCACTTCCGCCATAGTATCCTGCACCAACTGCCAGGTTCCCTCGCTAGTATCGTGATAGCAGAGAGAAATCCAATGGCCGGGCTTCAGCACGCGGAAACACTCAAGCATAGACTTCGTGAACAGAGAACTCCAATCTGCCTCTGTCTTGCCGCGAGTATGGTTGACAATCATCTCCTGTTCGTGCCAGTCCGTCCCAAAGCCAAGCCAGGCATCCCAGATGAAACTCAACTCACCATACTGGATGGTCCCCGCATAGGGCGGATCAGTGAAAATGTAATCGATGCTGTTGCCTGAGATCTGATCAAGGTTCGTCGAGCTTTGGCCGCTGATCACTAGATCCCATTTGCCGCTGTCGTCGAGGTGTTCCGCTATAGATAGATGCCCTTTGCCGATTCGGGTTATCTTGTTCTGATAGTGCATCCACACATTCGCCTCAGCGGATATCTGGGGCATGTAGTATGTGCCTACCATAGTATTCAGAGGAAACGACACGCTCGGACGATACTGGTTCATCCTGCTCAGGCCCTGTATAAGTGCTGTGATCCCGAACACCAGGGCATCGCGGAGTTGGAGATTCGTGGCTACCCGCGCTTTGGCAAACGTCAGTGCCAGTGCCCACAGGTTGCGCTTGGTGAACAGCTCCGCGACGGTGCGGAAGTTGCTGGTCCCCGCTCGCCATTTATCTCCCCACGGTTCCGTGTCGCTCTCCACGTTCATCATCCGGTGGGGCGGCACCCAATGCGGGATCTCCCGCTGCTCGATCTCGCGGATCTTGCTCAGATCGTACTGCTCAAAGTAAGCGCGCTTCTTGGGGTTCGGATCATTGTAGCGGCGCTCGTCGCGCTTCGGCGAGCACCCCTCCTCACAAAGGTAGCTGACCAGCACCGGCACCGGGTCGAAGCGTTCGCCTGAGTGGGTGCTGATCTCCTCCTGGTGGCCCCGAGCCAGGCAGTGCGGGCAGACGCGGATCCTTTTCGGCTTTCCCGATAGCGTCCGTCCCTGGGCCTCCGAGCAGTCGAAGAGCGGCACTCGCTCCAGACAGCGAGGGCACTGAAAGACGTAGGAATAGACGGTGTAGACGGTGGTCGCTCGCCCATCGCAGCGATCGCAGCGCGTCTCATAAAGCCAGTCCATCTCCGGCTTCACCCTGCGCTCGAGTTCCCGAAAGGCTTGCTGCAGCTCGTCCACATCCACCGGCGTGCAGTAGTTCTTGGTGATGAAGGTCGCCGCGGGCGAGAGGTCGATGGCGATCGCGGCGCGTCCCTCCATCAGGGCCGCCAGCGCCGTCCCCCCCGAGCCGCAGAAGGGGTCGAGCACGAGGTCGCCCGGCT
>JAXGUU010000084.1:0-12770 GCA_040774145.1 Anaerolineae bacterium | reverse complement strand
GACATACCCGAGTCGTCGTCATACGTGCCATTCTACAGCGAGCCCGAACCGAGACCAGAGCCGCATGGCGAGGGCTGTCGCATAGCGGTCGTGGGAGGTGCATCAGAGGGGGGTTGCACGGCAAGGCGCATATGTGTATAATAAGGGTAGTCTTCATCTCCTTTTTTTCACCACTCCCCCAGCATCCGGCGCTCGTGCCATAGGTTCGAAAGGAGTCTACCATGTCGAACCGGTCTTTCTGGCTCACGCGTCTTGCTCTGACCTTTGAGTTGATCGTCGTATTGGCTGCATCCCCTCTGCTTCTTGTTTCGAATCATGCGGTCATCGCCAGTATCGAGGCTGACGAGGGAGATCCACCCTTCCCCTCGGCAGAACAACCGCTGGATCTGACATCGCCAGAGCCCCAGCCAGCCCAACCGCCAGGTGCGCCCGTATCCCATGCGGTCCGCCTTCAGTCACGTGAGTTCGTGCCGTCGCCGACAGACACGCAGCTCCTCCAGCGTCTCGCCAGCACGGGGCGCGACAGCGTCCACATCCTGGTGCAACTGGACTTCATTCCCCGGGCGGCGGCAAAGGCAGAGCTCGAAGCGCGAGGGTTGCGACTGCTTGCCTACGTGCCGGACTACACGTGGATTGCCTCCATACGGGCTGATGACCTGGTGTCGGCGGTGCAACTGCCCGGTGTGACGTGGTTAGGCCCCCTGGAACCCGGAGACAAGCTGGATCCTGCCATTGTGAGGAACCAGTGGGGACCCTACAACCTTGCTCCAGATGGGACGGCAGCGGTCAACGTTGCGTTGCACGCCGATGTCAGCCTGGACGCAGGTCGGTTGGTCGTTGCCAGCCACGGCGGGCGCATCACCGGTGAAGTAACCGGCATCAATGTGCTGGTGGTGGAGATGCCACGTGCAGCCATCGAGACACTGGCCTCGGAAGACATTGTCCAGTGGATCGAACCAGTAGCACCGCCGTTGGTGGAGACGAACGATGGCAGTCGACAGCAGATCGGTGTGACTGCAGTACAGGCGAGTCCCTATAGCCTCGACGGGACGGATGTTGACGTGCTGATCTACGATAGCGGTCAGGCCGGCGACCATGTGGATTTTGGCACCCGCTTGGCTCACGGTGATACCACGACGGTGCGCGACCACAGCACGCATATCGCCGGGATCGTTGGCGGGAGCGGCGCGAACAGCATTGTCCAGGGCGGAACAGCGCTACAGTGGCGCGGCATGGCCCCCAACGCTGGCCTGGTCTCTTACGGCGCCAGCTACTCCGGCAGCGGCTATCTCTTCTACCAGAACGTCCCTGATATCGAAGACGATTGGGCACACGCGCAGAACTGGTATGGTGCCGATATCGGTACCGCCAGCGTCGTAGCCAACATCTACCTCAACTACTATCCTACAGGCTGCGCGATTATGGGGAAATATGGCGCTTCTTCAGTCCTCATCGACCAGATCGTACGCGGCGGTAACCCGGTCGTCGGTGTCGGCAACAAGTACATCGCGACCTGGTCTGTCGGCAACGAACGCGGCTGGACGACCTCCTGCGGCACCTACGCCATTGTGGCCCCGCCGGCTGCGGCCAAGAACCCCATCCACGTCGGCGGCTCCAACACCGACACCAATACCCAGTACGCGCACACCTCATGGGGACCGACTGAGGATGGCCGTATCAAGCCGATTGTGACGGCCGGGGCCTGCCAGACCTATGGCGACGCCGGCATCAAATCGACGGATAACTACCCGGCGGACGCATACACTGTGATGTGCGGCACGTCGCTGGCACCGCCCGCTGTGGCTGGCGGCATCGCGCTGATGCTCCAGCACTACCGCAACGTCTACAATACTGCCGCCAATTTCTGGCCTTCCACCGCCAAAGCGATCCTGATGCAGACGGCGGTTGATTATGGGAATCCCGGCCCTGACTACCAGTGGGGGTTCGGTCAGGTGGACATTCAAGCGGCGGTGGACCTTATCTCGCGCAAGGCGTTTCGGCAGGAGAGCATCGCGCAGGGTGAAGTGGATGTCTACTACTTCATCGTTCCCAATGTGAACGATAACGCCATCGTGACGCTAGCATGGGATGATTACGAAGCGACCTTCAACGCCAATCCCACACTCATCAATAACCTCGATCTGGAGCTGCAATCACCGAGCGGCACCCTCGTGCGGCCCTGGATCCTGAATCCTGCCAGCCCGACGACCCACGCGACGCGTGGCGTCGATAGCGTCAACAACCAGGAACAGGTCCTGATTCCAGATGCAGATATGGAAATCGGGACGTGGCTGGTGCGCGTGAGCGCTACGAGTGTGCCGCAAGGGCCGCAGGACTATGCGCTGGTCTGCGAAGGCTGCAAGCCGCTCGATCTTGGCGTGTGCCAGCACACCGTCGCCACGCTGCAGGCCGCAGTCAGCGGGACGGACGTCCCCGGGATAGAGGGCCTGCGGGTACCGGCGGAGATCGTGCTGACGGCAGGCGACCTGTGGCAGCAGAGTCTCGAGGCGACGCCGGAAGGCAATGATCTTGCAGAGACGGCAAGCGGATTGCAGCGTCTTGCCACCGCCGAAGAACAGGGGCCAGAAGCCGTGCTCGCGATAGCGGACACGTTGACGGGACGAGCGCGCGATCTGTCCATGGAGGATACCGTCCGGGCGCGCGAGCGGATTTTGGAAGCCGCGCCCCCGCCACCCGATACCGCGGCGATCAGCCCCGGGGATGAGGCTGCGGCGCTTGCTGCTCAGGAAGCACGCGCAGGCGCCAACCGGAATTTGGCGCTCCAGGTTGTGACCGACCCAGCGGAGAACAGATCGGTCGGAGCGTCAAGCGCCCCGACCATCACCCCTGACCGCCTGGCTGCCGACCTGACGGTGGGCGTCGGTTGTACCTACGCCACCATCGGGGCCGCGATCGCGGCTGCCGTTCCTGGCGATCGCATCTTGATTGAAGGTGGGCGCACGTTTGTCGAGAATCTCACCATCCCTATCACGCTGACGGTGGAGGGCGGCTACCCTGGTTGCGCCAGCGGTAGCTCGGCCCGCACCACGATCGACGGGAGTGCCAGCGATTCGGTGGTCGCAATCAGCCCGGCTATTGCTGTCACGCTGCAGGACCTCAATCTCACCAAGGGCCTTACCGGGTCTGAAGGTGGGGGCATCGAGTTTGCGGCGGGCAGTGGGGGTGGGTCGCTGGATCTCATCAACATCGACATCTACGGCAACCAGGGATATTGGGGCGGCGGGCTGTGGGTCGGCCCCGATGCTGACGTCAGCGGCGACAACGTTATGATCTACAACAACACAGCCACCGGTTACGGGGGTGGCGTGCGGTTGTATGGATCGCGGTTGACTCTGAGCAATAGCAACCTCTATGGCAACAGCGCGCCGTATGGTGCCGGGATCTACGCGACGCTGGAGGATGGCATTGCCCCGCGCATCGACCTGCCCACTTGGGCCGATGTCTATCAAAATACGGCAACCACAGGGACCGGTCTGGGCGGCGGCATCTACCTGCGCGAAGGCACCGCGGCTCTGGCGGAGTGTTCTGACATCTACAGCAACCAGGCGCTCACGGGCGGCGGAGTGTACATGATCACCAGCACGCTGACCATCGAAGGTGACTGTTCTGAGATCGACAACAACACGGCTGACGTGCACGGCGGCGGTATCTACGCCCAGGGCAGCACGATCAACCTGGATAACGACGCTGAGCTGTATGCCAACGACGCGACCACCGGAGACGGTGGCGGCGCGTATCTGGATGACAGCGTTCTGTGGAGCGACAAGGCGCATATTTGGTATAACACCGCCGCGGGATACGGCGGCGGCGTCTATGCGGACAATGGTTCTGGGGTGGACATGGACATCGACACCTACCCATGTGTCGGCGTCCGGTGCAGCCGGTTGTACTACAATACCGCGTCCGGCGGCTATGGCGGCGCCGTCTACAGCTATAGTAGCACAGTCGACTTACGGAATACCTTTGCTGAACGCAACACGGCGATCCTGGGCGGCGCTCTGTATGCCTATGACAGTTACGTCTATCTCTACAACAATCTGGTCGCCGGGAACAACGCGACCAGCACTGCTGGGGATGGGATCCGCTTATACGTTGACAGCGTCCTCTATGGCATGAACAATACCCTTGCGTACAACGACGCCAACTACGCCAGCACCGGTCGCGCGGTGGATATCTACACCGCCGACATGACGCTGGGCTGTTCCATCATCTGGGGACACGCCAGCAGCATCAACGAGACCGGACATCCCGTCACGTACTCCGATATTGAACGCGGGTACGTGGGTGAGGGTAACCTTGCCCTGACGCCCGGATTTGTCTCGGTGGCAAGCCATGATTTCCACCTGCAAGCGTCCAGTCCGCTCATCGACCGCTGTGTTACCGGGAGCTCGCCCGACTTTGACAATGAGGTGCGCCCCATCGTGCGGCTCACGGCGGCTTCCCCCTACGATATGGGCTCCGACGAGGTCAGTGGGGTGGTGCGTGTGGGCCTCAACGGCAATCCTTGCGCGTACAGCACCATCCAGCAAGCTGTCCACGCGGCGGTTGATGGCGATACGGTGCAGGTTGCCGGAGGCGTGTACTTCGAGAACCTCAGCGTCTTAAGTAAGGACATCACCATTGCTGGCGGTTACGACAGCACCTGCGTCGTCGCCGGCACGACGGCAACCCGCGTCGAGGGTAGTGTCCGCACCTCCAACGCTGCTTACGTCTACGACAGCGACCTCACGCTGCGCACCCTTGAGCTGACCTGGGGCAGCGGCAGCGGGGCCGGTCTGTATGCAACGACAAACAGCCACGTAATACTGGACAACGCCGACGTCACCGACAACCACGGTGGATCGGGCGGCGGCTTCTACGTGAGCGGCAGCAGCAGCGTGACATCGACCAACGGCTCCGACATCTATGGGAATACTGCCATCGCAGACGGCGGCGGTGGGTATGTCTATGGACAGTTTTCCAATGCGGATGGTTCGATCCACAGCAACTGCGCCGCTCAGGGCGGCGGCCTCTACCTCAACAGCGGCGCGGAAGCGACGTTGGATACGGCGGTGGTGTATGGCAACGAGGCCGCTGACACGAGCGGCGGCGGCATCTATGCTATGTCAAGCGCCGTCAACCTTGACAGTACGCAAGTGGGGTTGAACACGGCTGTGAGCAACGGCGGCGGCATCTATGCCAGTGGGAGCACGCTCCACCTGAACGCCAGCGCCATCGGTGATCCCTATGGCAACGGTCTTGGCGAGTACGGATACTTCGGTTCTGGGTTGTATCTGACCGACGGCGCGCACGCCACGCTCAGTGCGACGACCATTGCGAGCAACACGTTCCAAAGTGCCTGGGGGTACGGTGGGGGCGCCTGTGTGATTGGCGGCAGTTACCTGACGATGACCAACGACAGCCTGATCGCTTATCACACCATGCCATCTGGTGGTAGCAGCCGTGGTGCCGGCATCTACGCCGACAGCAGCACGGTGACACTGGATCACAGCCGGGTGATGACCAATACCTCCGACGTTGGTGGTGGGGTGCGGTTGTGGAATGTGAACACGCTCAATGTGCGCAACGGCGCGCAGATCGTCAACAACCACGCGATTGACGGCGCTGGTGGTGGTATTGCCGCAGAGAACGGGGCATCCCACATTACCATCGACAGCGCAGTGCTGCGCGCCAACACAGCGACTACAAACGGCGGCGCGCTCTATGCCGATGGTGGGACGGTGGATTTCATCGGCGGCTGGACGTTGCGCGAGAACACGGCTGGCGGCAACGGCGGCGCGGTTGCCCTCGTCGGAACGGCAGATGCGAGCTTCGACGCCGAAAGATACAGTCTGGCCTACTATAACCGCGCGCTCGGCGGCCATGGCGGGTTCATCTATCTTGCCAACGCCACGACGGCGGAACTGCATGCGATTTCCGGTTTCCGGATGTACGTCTATGCCAACCGGGCCACCGGAAATGGCGGCGCACTGTACGCCGCCAGTGGCGGCCTTTTCGATGTCTGCGGCCAAGTGAATTTCGATCGCAACCGAGCCGACCACGGCGGGGCCATCTATCTCGCCAACGCCTCGCGGCTCTGGCTGGACGATCATATGCAGATCGGGCCAGAATTGTGGGATAACTGGGCCGACTACGGCAGCGGCGGCGCGATCTACGCCTCCAACAGCCCACGCGTCGAATGCGACGGCGCGACGCTGGGCCGGCTCGACGACGGCAACCACGCTGCTGGGGACGGCGGGGCGCTCTACCTGAGTGGTAGCATCCTCAGTACCGATAACTGCCTCTTCATCGACAATGAGGCAGCGACCCACGGCGGCGCGATCGCCGCATATACCTCCACGCTGGATCTGTATGCGACCTATGTCGCTCCAGTGGCCATGGCTGCCGCCGGCTCTGAGCCGCGCAATGAGCTCGCTCCGCTTGCCCTGATGTCCACGGCGTGCAATCCGACGCTCGGTCTGTGCAGTGCGTTCTTCGAGAATATCGCGGACAGCGATGGCAACGGCAGCGGAAGCGGCGGCGCCGTCTATAACAACGATGGTGCCCTCAGCCTCAGACACACGATGCTCTACACCAATACCGCCCATACCGGGGGCGCGCTCTACCAAACCGGCGCAAACGCGAGCGCGCAGGTGGAGAACACACTCATCTACAGTAACACCGTTGGCCTCAGTCTGGGAGCCGGGATCCGGAGTGAGGGCGGCACATTCTCTGTAATCCACACGACAGCTGCAAATAACATCAACGGGGCAGGGTACTCACAGTCAAGCACAACCGCTGAGGTCACCAACAGCATCGCCTGGGGCAACACGTCTGGCGGGTTCTGGGTCACCAGCGGAACGCTGAATGGCACATGCAGCCTGGATCAGAGCGGCAATGCTGGCCTTGCCATCGATCCACGCTTTGTGGACGCCGCCAACCAGGATTTTCACCTCCGGGGAGACTCGCCCGCCATCGACGCATGCGGTGCCGGGTTACCGTTGGACCTGGATAATGTGGCGCGCCCCTTCGGCATGGGCTACGATATGGGCGCCTTTGAGTGGAACGTGCGCATCGTGTTCCTGCCATTGGTCATCCGCAACTAGCGAGAGAGGTCCTGTGACGTTTGGGATAACCAGGCAGTGTCGACGTCAGAAGTCCCGCCATTGCGGCGGGGCTTCTGTACACAGCTAGCTCAGAGCCTGCTGATCATCCCACTTTACTTGAAGTCCCCTTCGGCCTGCGCATGAACCTGGTAGGTCGTGTAGGGTTCGGCGGGGACCATCGCCACGAAGGAGGCGCTGGCGCCGGGGGCGATGGACTGGACGAGGTAGGCTGACCCTATGGACGTGATCTGGTCGTGGGCATCGAGCAGTGAGGCGCTGACCACGACGTTCTTGATGGCGTAGGTGTTGGGGTTGAGGATGGTACCGCGGATCTGGACGCTGCTGCCCTGATCGGTCAGCTCGGAGTTCTGGACCTCAACCGGGGCGGGCTCGCGCCACTCGGCAACGACGGCGTCGGCGTGTACGAGGAAGGAGCCCATAGCATAGGCCGCGATCTCGGCCGTGAACGGACACGCCTCGCCCGGCGCCAGGAGCATGCAGTCGAAGTCGGCTTCCAGCGCGCCGTGCCAAATGTATTCACCGTAGCGTCGCCTGGGGAAGGGGCTGAAGGAGCCGCGGAAGCCGCTCGCGTCGAAGAAGGTAACGTGGACCGCGTTGACGGCATAGACTGCATCGCCCTCATTGCGCAGCAGGCCGGAGATCCTGTAGATCCGGGTGCCGTCCAGCAGCGGGTTGGGCGTGGCCTGGTTCAGGCTGATCTCGACGGAGAAGGGCGGGCCGGGGTCTGTGTCCTCGACCTGGACGAGGGCCGGGGAGACGACGGATCCGGCGTCTGCGGCGGGTTCCGGTGTGGCGCCGGGGGGTGCCGGCGTCGTGTTGACGGGGATCAGGGTGGCCCCCGAGGACGGCGTGGGTGAGGGCCGGAGGGCATCCACAAGGGAGGCCCCACCATCGGCATCGTCGTCTGCGAGGACGCCATCGCCTGCGATGACGTCGCCTGTGGCGGGCTGAGGTGTCGCTGTTGGTGCCGCGGGTGAGGGCCGGAGGGCATCCACAAGGGATGCCTCTACACCGGCATCGTCGTCCGCTTGGTCGGGTGGCATAGGGGGCTCGGGGGAGGGAAGGGCCGAGGCCTGACCGCTGCGCTCGGACAGCAGCCGCACGACGGCAAGCACGACGCCGGAGGAGGTCACGCCACCGGCGCCACCCGGCCGGAAAGAGCTGCCGGCACCGCTGCCCTGACCGAACTGCTCGCGCATCTGCGCTCGTTCTTCTTCTGTCATCGACTCGAACTTCTCGCGCATCGCCGCCCGATCCTCATCGGACATCTCCGGGAAGGCGCCCCCGCCCGGCGCATCACCCACAGCGGGAGCGCCTCGCCCCAGTGCAGCAGGGCCCTGCTCCTGTATCCAGGCCTGTTCATCAGCCTGGGTGAGGGCCATCGCGGCAATGGCGGCGACCTGCGCCTCGGTCATGGTCGACTCGATCTGTCTGGCGATGGTCTGGCGCTCCGTTTCGGCCTGGATCCCACTGCCGCTCAGGGCCTGCCACAGGGGCAGCAGTTGGGCGGCTTGCTCCCCGGTCACGGCGTTGGCCGTCCCTTCGAGCTTCAGCGTCCCGAGGGCGAGCTGCGATGTGACGTCCAGCGCATCCTCGTACCCGGTGCTCAGGGGGCTGGCGGTACCAGCCGTGCCGCCCGGGTCCTCTGGCTCGTCCGCGCCGCAGCCCGCAGCCAGGGCAAGGGTCAGGCCGAGGATCAGGCCCAGGGCCAGGCCTGGTCCCAGGGCTACAGGAATCGCTCTACGCTTGCGTGTTGTGTTCATAGTGCCTTATTCTCCCGAGGGTGCTCATTCGTGCCGAAGGGCGACGATCGGATCCAATTTGGCGGCTTTGGTCGCCGGATAGTAGCCGAAGAAGATGCCCACTGCTGCCGAGGCGCCAAAGCTGAGCGGGATCGACGCCGCCACGATCTCGGTGCGCATCGTCCCCAACGCGTCGAACAGGACGGAGCCGCCCACGCCGGCGGCAATGCCGACGAGCCCTCCCATCAGGCTCAGCATGAAGGCTTCCATCAGGAACTGGAGCTGCACGTCGCGGGGTCGGGCGCCCAGAGCCTGGCGCAGGCCGATCTCGCGCGTGCGCTCGCTTACGCTGACCAGCATGATGTTCATGATGCCGATGCCGCCCACGACCAGGGAGATCCCGGCTACCCAGCCGAGCAGGTTGCGAAACGTCTCGGTCGTGGAGGCCTGCGCATCGATGATGCTCTCCTGGGTGGTCAGGCTGAACCCCGGCGCCGCAGCCGTGGTGCCCAGGGCCTTCATCACGACTGCGCTGAGCTGCGCCTTGACGTCGTCCATGGCCTCCTTGCTCTCGGCGGAGACGTAGACGACGCTGAGCTGCTCGGCCCCAAAGCGGGCCCAGGTGAACTTCTCGAACACGAGCGTGATCGGGATGTAAATGCGGCTGTCGTAGTCGGTGTTGCCGACGAGGCCTTTGGATGCCATGACGCCGACGACGGTGCACTTTGCCGTGCCGATCTTGACGGCCTGGCCGATGGCGGCTTCGGCACTGCCGAACAGCTCGACGGCGACGTCGCTCCCCAGCACGGCTACCTTGGCGGCGTTGTCATTGTCGGTCTCGATGATGAACCGCCCGACGGCGACGGCATACTCGCGCACTGCAGTAAAGCCCGGCGTCGTGCCGACGATCGAGACGTCCGAGAGCGACCCCTCCTCCGATTTGACGTCCTGCGTCGTCGTCTGTTCGGCAGATACGCCCAGGATGTGCGTCAACTGGGCTTCGATAGGAGCCAGGTCGTCGTACTCGAGCATCGCTGGCATCCTGCCAGCCCCGAACCCGCCGCGCGTGAACGAGGGCATGATCATGATCAGGTTCGCCCCCAGGGCATTGATCTGGTCGGCGATCTCGGCCTCAGCGCCGGCGCTGACTGCGAGCATCACGATGACAGCAGCCACGCCGATGATGACGCCCAACGTGGTCAGCAGCGACCGGGCCTTGTTCATCATCAGGCCTTCCCACGCCACCTTTAGGGTCTTGAAGAAGCTCATGCTGTCCCTCCGCTCTCGCCAGTGTGCAGGTGCGCGATGCCGCTGGCGCGGGTCTGGTCCGACACCACCAGGCCATCCGTCAGGTAGATCACGCGGTCGGCGTGCTCGGCGATATCGAGCTCGTGGGTGACCATCACGAGCGTGGCCCCCTCGGCGTGCAGCTTCTCGAGGAGCGCCATAATCTCGTTGCCGGTCTTCGTGTCAAGGTTGCCCGTTGGCTCGTCGGCCAGGATGATCGACGGGGTGTTGATCAGGGCGCGCGCGATGGCCACCCGCTGCTGTTGGCCGCCGGACAGCTCCTTGGGGAGGTGGTTGAGCCGGTCGCCCAGGCCGACCGCTTCGAGCGCGGCGACCGCGCGCTTGTGGGCCTCCCGGTCGCTGACCGGGGCGCTCCCGTTGTAGAGCAGCGGAAGCATCACGTTCTTCACCGCTGTGAGCCGATCGAGCAGGTTATAGGCCTGGAACACGAACCCGATCTTGCGGTTGCGCACCCCGGCGAGGCGATCTTTGCTCAGTTGGCTGACGTCCTCACCGTCCAGCAGATAGGTCCCATCGGAGGGGGTGTCGAGGCATCCCAGGATGTTCATCAACGTCGACTTCCCCGAGCCCGATGGGCCCATCACGGCGACAAACTCGCCATCGCGGACCCGGACGCTGACGCCACGGAGTGCGTGTACGGCAATGGTTCCCATCCCGTAGACCTTGGACAGGGCGTCCGTCCTGATCAGATCATCGGGCTCGTGTCCCGTGTGCCGCGGGGAGGTCGCTGCCTCGAGGGTGGTGCCGCCGCGTTGGGCGCACTCGTGTTCCGCGTCCTGAACGGACGTCCTTTGCCGTGCCATTCTACGGTCTCCCGCCGCCCGGCATCATCCCACCCCCGGGCATCGCGCCACCCTCGAACATCATGCCACCTGGAGGGAAGCCTTCCTCATCGGTCGTCGTCTCCGCTGCTACAGCGGTCGCGCCATTCCCGACGCTGACGACCTCGCCAACCTCCAGACCGGACTTGATCTCGGCGTTGACGTAGTCCGACAGCCCCACCTCGACGAGACGCATCTCGAGGGACCCATCTGGTCCAACGACGAAGACGGCATGCTGTTCCTCACCGATGGTCCGGAGGGCTTCCACAGGGACGAGCACGGCATCCGTCGCTTTGCCAGCCACGATGTCAACATCGGCGTTCATCCCGCCAAGCAACGTCACGGCGTGGGCGCTCGTGTCGATGGTCGCCCAGGCCTGAACGGCAGGGGTGTTGCCCACCGTGACCATTTCCGGATCGATCTGGTAGATCTCGCCACTGTAGGTCAGCTCGGGGAGGGCGCTGAAGACGATGGAGACGGGGTTGCCCAGGGCGACGCTGCTCATATCGGACTCGTCGACCCAGAACTCGATGACGGGGGTATCGAGGTTGGACAGGACGATGGCGGTGCCATTGGCCACTTCGCCGACCTCGATGGCGACCTGCACCACGGTGCCGGCAAACGGCGCGGTGAGGACCATGCCGTCGACGGTCTCCTGTGCTACCGCCAGGTTCATCCAGGCTTGCTCCAGGGCGAGCTCGGCCCGGCGTTGGGCCACAGCCTGATCGGCGTTGCCCAGCTCGAGCTGGGCTTGCTGCAACGTGAGCTGGGCCTCTTTCACCGCGCGTTCGGCTGCAGCAATCTCATCGCCGGTCGGTTCCTCCTCCAGATCAGCGACGGCTTCCTTGGCGCTGAGCACCTGGGCCCAGGCGTTCTGGACGTCACTGCTTGCGCTGGTGTCCGCCATCGCCAGGTCATAGTCGGCCTGTGCCAGCTCGAGGTTCTGTTGGGCCCTCACGAGGGCTGCGGCGGCGCTGGTGCGGTTGTCTTCGATGCCCTTCTCCCAGTCACGTTCCGGGTTCATCGCCTCTGCGTAGGCCTGTTGCGCGTTGGCCAGCGCGGAGATGGCCTGGTCAAGGCTGATGCGAACGGAGGCGTTCTGCTGGTCGACCATGCTCGCCTTCGCGGCCGTGGTCTGGTAGGCTGCCTGAGCACTGACCAGGCTTGCCTTTGCCTGGGCCAGCTCGACGGAGTCTGGGTCCCAGGCCACGAGCGCATCCAGGGCTTCCCGGGCAGCCGCCAGCTCTGCTTCAGCCTTGGCGACGGCGAGCTCGGCCTGCCCCGTGGCGAGGGCGACCTCGATCTCGGCATCGATCACGGCCTGCTCGGCCTCGGCAAGCGCCTGGCGCGCGGCATCGTCGTTGGCCCGTGCGAGGATGTCCCCGGCTTGCACGTGATCACCGACCTTGACCAGGATCTCCTCGACGGCGCTGCTCGCGCTGAACGCGAGGTTAGCGGTGTCAGCCGCGACCAGCGTCCCCGACCCGGCTGCTGTCAGCGAGATACTTCCCCGAGTCGCCGTCGCTGTCTGAAACGCCGCCGTGCCTTCGGCGGGCGCCCGCGGCGCGAACCAGAGCTTGTAGGCGGCAGCTCCACCACCACCGAGCACCAAGAGTGCGATAAGGCCAATCCACAGTCCCTTCGTACGCAGCATGAATACGCCTCCTGACTAAGTCCTGGTTGTCCGTCGGGCTGGTTCGCAGTAACCGGTTTATCGGTTCTGCGTCCGGCTGGGGCAGCGAAACGACTCAAGTCGTTACTACGGGTATCGT
>JAXGUU010000083.1:0-12921 GCA_040774145.1 Anaerolineae bacterium | reverse complement strand
CGCTCAGGAGGCGGCGGCACCCCTCCCCCGGGCCCAAGCTCCCGCACGACCGCCACCCCCATTTACCCACACCACCCGGGGGGTGGCCGTGGGCCAGCGCACACCCCCGTGTTGTTTGATGCTAAGTCCCACCTACAACGCGCGTCGCGCTTTACCCCTCCAGCCGGCAGATCGCGCCCGGTCGCTTGACCCGTAGAGCGATCGTCTCCATCACCCGGAAAAGATGATCGAGGCCCTCATTGCCCTCATATGCCGTCACGAGGTCCTGACCGATCGCGATATCGAAGTTGAACGCGCCTAGTGAGAGGACCATACCCTGCGTCTCACCCAGGAGCTGTGAGCGGAACAGCCCACCCTCGGCGACATCCCCAATGAGCTTGCTGACCATACGTCCCATGCCGTGCGAGACACGTTGGGTCTGCGTATAGAGTGCCGGGCTGAGCACGACGGCATAGGGTCCCAGGAAGCCGTCACCGAAGAGTGCTTCGGTCGCCGCCACGATGCTGTCCAGCGGCCCCTCGGCCTTGCTCCAGTCGCCGAGTCCCACCGCTTTGTCCGCCTGTTCCCACAACCCGCCCAGGATCAGATCATCCTCGGCCTTGGCACAGGCCATCGCGGCGCGCGCTGCCTTGCCCAACTCCAGGTGCGTACCCATCGCCCGACTGACCTCAACGTCCTGCCAGAACAGCGTGAATGGCTCATCAATCATCGTCAGTGGGACGTAGTGGCGCTCCTCACCGGTGCCGACGGGCACCATCTCCACGCCCGGACCGAAAGGACCTGCCAGATCGAGCAGGCGTCGACCGACCAGGAACTTGCGCACGGTATCCACGACCGTGGTATCCAGCGCTCCCCACTCCTTCTCCGACAAAAGTGCAGCGTCTCGCATCAAGAACTCGCCCATGGTTTCCTCCTAGTTTCCCTTCAAACTGCCGACGGTCAGACCCGTCGCGGCAGCCTTCGTCACATCATCGACAGGCTTCGCCTCGGCTGCCGGCTCGACCTGATCCTCTTCGCCAACCTCCTCCATCAACTCACGCACGACCGTTGTCAGGAGCCCCGTACGGGTCGCTAAGGCCTCGATCTCGATCTTGAGGTCGGGGTGCTCCGCAAGCTCCGGCTCCTGCGTCAAAACGATGAAGCGGTCGTGCGCCTCCTCGGTCAGCGCGAGATCCGCGATGAGCGCCTCCTTGGGCGAGCGGCTCAGATCGACGCCGGGGTAGTCGAAGGGCACCTCGGCGCCTGAATCGATCAGCTCCTCGGCAAAGTGCGACAGGTGCTTCATATGGCGCATCGCCGTGAGCTCCAGTTCGCTGCTCACTTCGCAGGTCTGTCCCTCCAGGACAAAGGCGTGGCGCAGGTGCTGTAGCACGAGCTTATATTGTGCATCCACTTCCTTGTGGAACCGGCGCATGAGATCTGCCGAAAGGTCGCCCTCTTCGCGCTCCAGGGGCTTCTCGCCCTCTGCACCGAGCCTCTCCAGCCATGACTCGAAGCGCCGCAGATGGGTGATCGACTCCCAGCCAAGCTGCTGAAGGATGCGCTTCAGCTCGCGATCCGCCACGTTGGCGGCCTGCTCCTCGTAGACGTGGACGAGGTTGGCCTCCCAGTCAATGTAAGAGCGCAAGAGGGAGGCATTCGAGGTGGGATCGTGGGGATAGACGCCCTGCTCCATCAGCGGCTCCTCGCCCATCTCACCCAGCTCGTCGCCGAGCCAGTCCATATGCCACATTTCCTCGCGCGCGGTGCTGAGGAGCATCTGTCCGAACGATGTGGATTCGCCCACCTGGTAAGCGTGAATCAGATAGCGGACGATCGAAGCGTGCTCATCAGCCAGATCCTTGTTCAGCATCTCGATGAAGGCTTTTCGATCCATACAGTACCCTCCTTTGGGGGTTGGTAGCTACAGACAGTGCCGCTGCAGTAGAGTCTATCCCTATTATATGGACGATGCCCAAGCATAGCAAGTTGCTCCCTCGCGGGAGTCCGAGCACTGGTCAAATTTCGCGTGCGGGGGTACCATAGGCACACGGTGAGAGATCACGCAGACCGCCTCCAGAAAGGACACATCGACGATGGAACAACTATACCGCGAACGCCTGAACCGCTATCTGACCGCGATGCGCAACGAGAAGCCCGATCGGGTGCCCATCCGCCCTTTCGTCGCGGAGTTCACCGCCAAGTACGCCGGCTTCACCTGCCAGGAGGTGACCCACGACTACAACAAGGCCTTCATCGCCGCGCGCAAGTGCGCCGCCGACTTCGACTGGGATGCGGTCGTCTCCAATATGGTCTACGTCTGGACCGGGCTGACCCAGGCGCTGGGCCTGGTCTATTACGGCGTGCCGGGGATCGATGTGCCGCCCGATACAGGCTTCCAATACCGCGAACCCAGCGAGGAGAACGCCTTCATGAAAGCCGATGAGTATGACGAACTCATCGATGACCCAACCGCATTCCTCTACAACACATGGCTGCCGCGCGTCTCAGCCGACATCCGCCCGCTGGACACGACCAGTTCCTATCGCAACAATCTGGCCCTGGTCAAGGGGGCGATGGCAATGGACGCCTATTTCGCCGCCTTCGGGCCCCACGTCGAGCTGCTGCACAAGGAGTCCGGCACCGTCTCGGCGATCGCCGGCATCTTCAAGGCCCCCTTCGACATTCTCGCCGACAAGCTCCGCGGCTACATCGGTCTCACGATGGATATGATCACGCAACCCGACAAGGTCCTGGCTGCCTGTGAGGCGCTGATGCCCCACCTCTACCGCACCGCGCTGACCTCGTCCGACCCCGCACATCAGGTGCCCATCGGCTATTGGATGCATCGGGGCTGCATCCCCTTCGTCTCGAAGGGGCAGTTTGAGTCGCACTACTGGCCCACCACCAAGCCCATTATCGAGGAGCTGTGGCGCAACGGGCACCAGACACTCTTCTACGCCGAGGGCGACTGGGGCCATCACCTCGAGAGCTTCGCCGAGCTCCCCGACGCCAGCATCGTCTACCACGTGGACCGCGGCGACATCTTCAGGACCCACGAGGTACTGGGCCACAAGTTTTGCCTTAGCGGGGGCATTCCCAACTTCGAGTTGGCCTACGGAACCCCCGAGCAGGTGCGCGACATCACGAAGCGCGTCATCAAGGGCGTTGCCCAGGACGGTGGCTATATCGTCGACGCCAGCGCCATTATGCAGAACGACACGTCGGTCGAGAACCTTCGGGCGATGACCGAGGCAGCTCGTGAGTTCGGTGTCTACTCGGGCGTCGCACCGCGCATGGCCGAGCTCGACGAGACGGTTGCGCCGCCTGCCGATGCCGTCTTCGAGACAGCTTACGGTATGCCCGATCGCAGCGACCTCCGGGTCAAAGCCGGCGCCTGCTTCCCCTGGGAGGAGAAGCGCAAGGAGATCAGCGAGATCTCCGGCGATGCCGACCTCGCTCAGCGCATCTGGGAGGAGATCGACGCGATGGCCAACGGCTTCATCTGGCAGGTCCTGCTCTCCTTCTGATGGCGTATAGCGTTCACCTGGCCTTCCGCTTTCACGTCAACTTCTACCACTCCTACCGCGGCGATACGCCGGATGAGGCGGGGTTCGGCAAGGACATCCGTGTCATCCGGCACATCCTCGATGTGCTCGATCGGCTCAACGCGGAAGGTGTCCCGATTCGAGCGACGTGGGACCTGGAGAACGCCTTCTCGCTGGGCGAAATCATGCCCGCGCACTGCCCCGACCTCATCGCGCGCCTCCAGCAGCGCGTGCGCGACGGCCGCGACGAGATCGAACTGATGTCCTACAACAACGGCCTGATCAGCGCGCACACTGCAACGGAGTTCGACGCCGCCATCGCGCGGGCCTGGAGCAACGCCGAAGGCTCGGGCCTCTGCGACCTCTTCAACGTCGTGCGCCCTGTGGTCCGACCGCAGGAGATGCTGACCACGCCGCTGCACCTCAAGCTCTACCGTCGCCACGGCATCGAGGCGATCAGCCTCTTCTACAGTGCCGTGCCCTTCAACACCTTCAGCACCTTCATCGACCCGCTGCCCCTTGAGCAAAGCTACAACCCACTGACGCTCACCCACCCCGGCATCGAGGAGAGGCTGACCCTCATCCCTGCGCGCAACCACGGCGACATTATCGACCACCTCTCGCTAAGGCGCTGGGTCAGGCAGCTCAGGCACCGGCAGGCAGCGCTCGCCTCACCCACCGACCTCCTGCTACTCATCGACGCGGATGCCGACGATGAGTTCTGGGTAGGCTTCGACTGGCCCCTCGTCAAGCTGCTCAGCGCGGCGCAAGGACTGGAGGGCCTCGTACGCAGCGTCGCCGACCTGGAGGGCCTCGCCTTCACCACGCCCTACGCCTATCTCGAGACCCACCCGCCGCAGGGCACGGTGACCTTCGGTCAGGACACCGCCGACGGCAGTTTCGACGGCCTGGCGAGTTGGGCTGAGAAGGCCTCCAACCACGCCCTGTGGAGCGGCATCGAGCGCGGGCGCATCCTGGAGCTGCAGGCACGACGGCTGGCGCGCGACCCCACGGCTCCTGAGATCGCCGGACCGCTGCAGGAAGGCTTTGAGGCGCGGCTTCGGGCCCTCTCCACGACGCACTTCGGCCTGGCGGCGCCGGTGATGAACCGGCAGCGCCTGCAGACCGCGGCCGGCCTGGTTGGCGAGGCCTTCCACGCCTCATCCTCGGCTTTCGACCGCGCGACGGGACTCGCGATCCGCACGGATGGCCAGACCCGGACCGAGCTGCCCGCCTTTCGGCTGGTCGACTATGCGCGGGGCATCGATACGGAGGCGGTGACCTACCCGCCCCACTCCTCGCGAGGATTGATTCGCGTGCCGCTGGCCTCTGTCCCGGATTCACAGACGACGGATACCGCGCTGTTGACCACGGCTGATGGGCATCGCGTCCCGGCGGCGATTCGGCGGTCAGCCCAAGATCAGCAGCCCGAGCTTTGGTTCGTCGACGCTCTGGACGCCAACAGCATCCGCGACTACACGCTGGCGCCGGCAACAGATCGAGGCGTACGCCCCGAGGACCCGGTGAGGTTGACCGACGGCGGGCGGGGACTGAGCAACGGCGCGCTCAGCCTCACCCTGGACGCCCGAGGGCATCCGGCGCAGCTCGCCCTCCAGGGCCAGACTCGCGTGGGCCAACCCTTTCTGCGCAGCGCGGTGCGCTACGGGCGCCGAATCCGCGAGATCGCGGCATGGCGCCTCGTCGAGGCCCGTGTTGTGGGCGACGGCGTAGCAGGGGTGCTCGTGACGGAGGGTCACGTTCCGGTGACGGGAACCGGGCGGCACAGGCCTCCGGACGACCGAAGCCTCGTCGTGAGGCGCGAACTCGTCCTGGCGGCAGGCCTGCCCTACCTCTACCTCACCACCCATGTCCGCTACCCGAGGACACCGCCGAACCGGCGCCGGAGCGACCTGGCCCGCCGTCTCGGCAGGCCCTTTGACACGCGCTGGCGCGAGGTCATGCCGTGCGAGATCCGCCCCGGGTTGCGGGGTCGGCCCTTGCGTGTCTGGAAGCACAACTACCTCGACCACGTCAGCAGCTACGACCTGCGCAAGGGCCCGCACACCTCGCTCAACAACCAGATCACGCACGGGTGGCTCGCCGTCAGCGACCTGCTGAACGGCTGGCTCGTCGCCCAGGGCGGCGACGCGACCTCGTGCTTCGCCTTTTGCCCGCTGCGCCTGGCGAAAGCGGGCCCCGGCACCGAGCTCAGGCTGAACCCCTTCGGGACCACCTGGGGCAGGCACCCGCGCTACCCGACCGCCGACACGGGACTGGGCAAGCACCTGGCGCTTCTGATGGCGGATAACCTGCAGTCGCTGGCCCCCTCGTACAATGGCTACGCGGAGACCTTCACCCTGATGCTGGCCCCCTACCGGGGCGATGCGCCGCCCGAGGCCCTGCAGCACGACGCCGAGGCCTTCGCCTACCCCTATGCGTTAGTCTCGACATCGCCGATGATCGGCGTACCACGTCACCGCACCTGGACGCCGCATGGTCTGGTCGACTGAGCTAAGGGCCGTTCGTACCACCGAGGGCTTAACTCAAGCACTAGAGAAAAGGAGCGCGAGAATGCCGAACCGAGATCGACCCAACATCGTGTTGCTCTTCACCGATGACCAGCGCTTCGACACCATCGGCGCGCTGGGCTACGACGAGGTCGCGACGCCCAACATCGACCGCCTGGTGGCGCGCGGCACCGCCTTCACCAACGCCTACATCATGGGCGGCTCGTGCGGCGCGGTCTGCATGCCCAGCCGGGCTATGCTGATGACCGGGCGCACCCTCTACCACCTGGAGGCACAGGGGCAGTCGATCCCCGAGGACCACGTCCTTCTCGGCGAGGCCCTGCAGGACGCAGGCTACCGCACCTTCGGCACAGGCAAGTGGCACAACGGCCCGCGCGCCTACGCGCGCAGCTTCACCGACGGCGCCGAGATCTTCTACGGCGGGATGGACGACCACTGGAATGTGCCGGCGTGCGACTTCGACCCCACCGGGCGCTACGACAACACGCGCCCCTACGTGCGCACACCCTTTACCGACAACGAGCTCTCTCATCGTCACGTTGACCACATCACGCCCGGCAAGCATTCCAGCGAGCTCTTCAGCGACGCCGCGATTGCCTTCCTGGAGGGCTACGACGATAACGCGCCCTTCTTCGCCTATGTCGCCTTTATGGCACCCCACGACCCACGAACGATGCCGCGCGAGTTCCTCGAAATGTACGACCCCGATGCCGTGACACTTCCCGAGAGCTACATGCCCGAGCACCCCTTCGACAACGGCGAGCTGAGCGTGCGCGACGAGCTCCTCGAGGCCTTCCCTCGCACGCCGGAGGCGATCCGGCGTCACAACGCCGAGTACTACGCGATGATCACCCACCTCGACGCTCAAGTCGGACGTATCCTGGACACGCTCGATGCGCGCGGCTGGACCGACAACACGCTCATCATCCTCGCCGGCGACAATGGCCTAGCCATCGGTCGCCACGGGCTGATGGGCAAACAGAGCATGTACGACCACAGCCTCCACGTGCCGCTGATCATGGCGGGGCCGGGCGTGCCGCAGGGGGAGACGCGCGAGGCGCTCATTTACCTGCTCGACATCTACCCCACCCTCTGCGACCTGATCGGCCTGCCGACCCCGAGCACCGTTGAAGGCCGGAGCGCCGCCCCGACCCTGGCGGACGCGCGCGTCCGATCGCGCGAGAGCCTGCTCTTCGCCTACCGGGGCCTGCAGCGCGCCGTCAGGGACGACCGCTACAAGCTCATCGAGTACGTGGTCGACGGCGAGCGCACCACCCAACTCTTCGATCTCGTGGAGGACCCGTGGGAGCTGCGGAACCTGGCGACGCGCCCGCTCTACCAGCCGAAGCTCGCCGAACTCCGCAGGGCGTTGCGCGGCTGGCAGGCGCTGGACGACGATCAGCCGGGCCAGGGCGCCGACTTCTGGGGAGGAGACGGAGCGTAGACGACGGCCCGCGGGCATCCTGCCCGCGGGCACCGAGGTCAAGCTTGATCCAGGAGCGCCAGGAACGCCGCCGGCGCAACGATGGGGATGCCGCCCACGCGCCCAAGGCTCAGCAGGTCCTTGTCACCGCTGACGATCACATCGGCAGATCCGACGACGGCACAGGCGATCACCTGATCATCGTCGGGGTCGCGGCTGATCGTCGGCACCTGCTCAGGCGGATCGACCACCTCGCTCAGCGCCGAAATCAGGGCCACAAACCGCCGGCGTTCGTGGGCTTGGACGAGAACCGCAAGACGTGGATAGGACAGCACGCGCTCGAGCTCGGCGAGTAACGCCGGCGACGTCACGAGCGTGAACACCTGCTCTGCCAGATACCGGTCGATCAGCGTCGCGATGGGAGGACGGTGCGTGAGCAGGTAACTCACCAAGACGTTCGTGTCGCAGACGGCACGCATCACCTGCGCTTTGCGTCCTCAACTAGAGCAGTGGCTTCGTCATCCGACAGACCGGCACGGGCACTGACCTCGGTAGCGATGGTCTTCAGTTCTGCCAACCACGCCTGGCGCTCCGCGCGACGCGTCTGCCACGCCTGGTAGTCCTCGAAGTCCTCATAGGGAATCAGCACGGCACGCGGCGTGTCATAGGTCTGCACGATGACCGGCTCTCCCTTACGCCCTACCCGATCGAGCACCTCGCGCACACGCCGTCGCAAATCGGTTGACTGAATCGTCTCAGTCATCGTTCCTCCTGAAAGTAGCACAAGTCAGTACGCTAAGTTGTGTCTATTGTACCACAGTCACGGGCATCGAGTGAAGGAGTTCGAGGCAGTGCACGGGCGCTCTCATTTCACGCTACGGTAGAGACCGCGTCCCCGTCCCCGGCGCGTCACACGCCGAGCGCGCCACGCAGGTCTCCGATCCGCAGGACCCGCCGCTCGACCCACCCGCCCCGAGGACGGGGCGGACAGCCTGCGGTTGAGAGCTGGCAGCTTCGTCCCGGGGCGTCGGACGCGACGATGCCCTCCGCTACTCGATGACCACCACCTCGTGGTCCGTGATCGAGGTGACCTCGAAGTGCGCCCACCCATCAGCGATCGTGATAGGGAGCTCGCTCTCGGCGACCAGGCAGCGCGCCGTGGCGCCCGCCGGCGCCGCCGGGAGCTGCACCGCTACCTCGAAGGGCCCCGCCGGCATCAACTCGTGCAGCGGCGCGCGCCAGGCACCGGGATGCGATAGATTCACCAGGTGCAGCACCAGACATTGGGGCTCTTCGACCTCATACAGATGACAGTCGATCAACCCCTGTCCCGAGACCCGCAGCGGAACGCGCCCCTCCGCGGCCCAACGCACTAGGTTAGCGAGTAGCTGTCCGTGGTCGGGCAGGTTGTAGCGCGCAAAAGCGTGATCAAGGCTCGCGGGCAGGTAGACGACACGTCCCTGACCGGGCCGCTCGTTGAGCACCAGGGCAGGTAGACCTGTCTCCGCCTCTGACGGCATCCAAGCGGTCTCGGGCGGGTAGATCGGGAACGGCGCGATGTAGGTCAGCGGCACGGTCGCGCCTGCATCGACCGCCACCCGCTCCAGGCGTCCGCCGAAAGGCAGCAGGTCCGTCGCCTCAAACCCCGCCAGCACAGCGTGCCGCTCACCCTCGAGGACGGGCTCGTTCCCGACCAGGGGTCCATCGACCCCGGCGCGTAGCTCGGGCCGAACGCGCAGGTAGCTGTGCCCCTCGTGCGCGTCCCAGGCAGGGTTAGTCGGGCTATGGGCGCCGAGCGCCTCGCCGGTCGCATGGACACCGAACAGGTCCGCCGGCGCAAAGTCCGGGCGGGGCTCGCCCTCGAGGTCATAGAGACCGGTCAGACCCGTAGCGATCAGGCCCCCACCCGCCACTACGAAGCACCGCACCGCATCGGCTTGCGCCTCCGAGAGCGCGCCCACGTTGGGCAGGATGAGAGCAGAGAGACCAGCCGGCCGCTTCACATGCCCATGTGGGGCGGGAAGCTGCCCCGCCCTCGGGTCTCCACTTATCGTATAGCGCCCGATATCCTCCGCGTGCACCGGCACGTAGGGAATCCGTGCGCGGATCAGCGCTTGCGCCATCCCCCAGTAGGGCGCCATCACGCGCTCCTCCGGCGCCTCGCGCCCGAAGAAGTCGACGTTCTCCTGCGACCAGACGAGGCCCACGCTCGCCACCGGGCGCCGGTTCACCAGATGGCGCTCGTGCTCCGCGTGCCAGCGCATCAGCGGCGCCGCCGTCAGGTACTGACGCCGATCCTCGTGGTAGGCCCCGATATGGTGCCACCAGGGCTGGATGCCGCCGGCGAAGCCCTCGACCATCCACATGCGTGCCTCGGGCACGGGACGGCCGGCGACGCGGAAGGTCGGCGAGGGGCTCTGGTACATCGCCATCGACTCGGGCACCAGCTTGTCCCAGCCCAAGAGGCCGTGGATCAGCTTCCCCATATCGCCATTGGCCTGGAAACCGGTGTCGTTGCGCCGGGTCTGATTGTCCAGGAAGACGAGTTCCGAGCGCTCGCAGATCGCGCGGTAGTCGCGCAGGCTGCGGCTCTGCCCCAGGATGTCCCCGGAGTTCATGCCGATCCAAAGGCAGTTCGGGCCGCCCGCCTCCCGGGTGACGCGGTTGTTGAGGTCCCAGACCGCCAACCGCCGGTCGTAACCCCACCGCACCCAGCGCCGGTAGGCCACATCGTCCCAATCGACGGCGACGGGCAGCGCCAGCCCCGTGGCCGCGCGGAACGAGGCCGCACAATGATCGCAGGTGCAGATCTGATCCCGTGACAAGCCGCTCCAGCTGTTATCGGCAAACCCGTCGGGTTGATAGCGCGCGATGATCTCGCGCAGCACGTCCGGCAGGTAGCTCTCGTAGTAGGGGCCATGGATGCAGGTCACGTAGAGCGGACCGGCGCGGTAGGGACTGCCGTCACGCTTGCGCGCGAACCAGTCAGGATGCGCCTCGTAGAAGGGCGCGTGGGCGCGGTTCGAGTCCATGCGTGCCACGACCGCCAGACCCTCCTCGCGCGCCGCCGCGACCACCTCACCGAAGAGGTCGCGCTCGCCGAGGTAAGCGGCGCGGTGTTGCAGCGGGAACCGGCTGGGATAGTAGGCGACGATGCCGCCCGCGTTGACGATAACGCCCTGCACCTGCGTGCGGCGCCAGTGCTCGCGCCACCAATCAATGTCATAGCGAATGGGGTCGATCTCGGTGATGTTGGTCTGTCCCCAACGGAGGGCACGGCGGTACCACGGCTGACTCGGCATCTCTTCTCTCCCGGCTGTAAGGCTGAATAGTGTCTCGGAAACGACGCAGACCTGCGCCCAGCATTCTAGGCGATGCCGTCACGATCGCAACCCACCGCGACCCGCGCCATCGCGGCCTGTAGCGCATGCCTCCGGCTTGCGCTCCGGCAGGAGGCTTGTCACCCGAAGGCTTTGGCATAGAATCAATGTAGATCGCCGAATAGACCGCCTCAGCTTGCGCGGTCGGTTGGACGCAGTCCTACAGCACAGGGGGTGAGCTATGTCAGACCTCGTGACCCTCGATCGTCAAGCGTTTGCGCGGGCTGTGGCCCGCTTCAACCGCAGGATCACCAACCCCTTCCTCCTGAGCTTCGCCGGTCGGCCCCATAGCCCTTTCACCATCGTCCGCCACGTTGGGCGCACATCGGGCCGTCCCTACGCGACGCCCGTGGTCGCCACCCGGACGGCGAAGGGCTTCGTCATTCCCCTTACATACGGCGACACGACCGACTGGCTCCGCAACCTGCAGGCGGCGGATGAGGGGATCATCGCCCACCAGGGGCACGCCTACCACGTCGCCCGGCCCCGGGTCGTGGTGGCCCAGGACTGGTCGCGGGTGGTAGGCCCCCTCACGGCCCGGATGCTGACGTACGCGGACGTGCGGGCCTACGTGCGCGTCGCGCGCGTCTCCGCGGCGCCGATGGACCGGGCCGTCTACGACGAGATCATCAGCGATCATCCCATGGCACACGGTCTGAAGGTGCTGGGCGGCGGCGTAGCGCTCCTCGCCGCCATCGCCCTGCTCGCCCGCCGGCGCGGGCGTAGAGAGAACGAGCTGTGATAGCAGGGAGGCGCGCCGCGCTTCGCGGCCGGCCTCCGGCGGCACGCAAGCTGCTCAGAACGCGCACGTTCGAGGGCTCGGACAGCATCCTCGCCGTCCACGGCATTGAGCTCAAGCCGGCATAAGCCGGGCTGCTTCTACGCGCTCTCCTGCAGCGCCTGCGCGATGGTCCGGGCCCACGCCTCGATGGCCTCCCAGTCGCGGTAGTCGCCGGGCACCGCCTGCATCTTGTTCATCACGAACCGCTCGATCCGGCTCAACTTCGCCAGGTCGAGAACCCCTGAAAAGACAGCCATATCGCGCGGGGCGATCCGGTCGGCCACCGGCTGCAGCCCTTTGGGCACCGTGGCCCCTTCGGGGAAGGCGTCGGTGTCACCCTCGCCCGTCGGCCCGCTGGTGAAGAGCCACACCGGGCGCCCGGACGGCGCCGCCGCCAGCGCCTTTAGCAGCCTCGCTGCCTCTCTCCTCCAGTGGAAGATGTACGCAGCGCTGCCCAGCACCACAGCGCCGTACGGGGTCACGTCGCGGACCTCTCCCGCGGGCAGGACCTCGACGGGCAGGCCCGCCTCTCGTAGGATCTTACCGATGCGCTCGGCGATTCCCGCCGTCGCGCCGTACTTACTCGCATAGGCCACCAACACTTGATCCATCGCAGCCTCCTCTTTGCTATACGAGTGCCCCTGGAAATCCGCCCCTACCGCTCTCAACTGCGTCCGGTGGCGCAAGCCGGAGGTATGCACCACACCAGACTCCGCCGTAGCGCAATCGTCCCGATTGCGTCCGCTGCGCAAGCCGGAGCACCGCTTCTGAGCGGCATGCGCTACACCAGATTCCGCCTACGGCTCAATGGCCTCGTACTCCAGGAGCGGATCCGCGATCTCGAGCTTTCCCACCTGACAGTCACTGAGCCCCGTATACAGCGTCGCGCTGCCATCATCGTGGCGGATGATGCCGGCGGTGAACGTCACATCCTGAAGCCTGGGCGCCTTGCTCGGCCCCGGCGGGAAGCAGTCGCGGGTGGCGATGATCTTGGTGGGCGTCATGGCCCGGGTCTCGGGATCCACCGCGAAGGCCATCGAGGTGTAGTGCAGCACGTGCTCGGCCTCTCCCCCGTGCTGCCGGACGACCATCTCGCCCCAGGACTTGTGCCCCACTGCGCCGATCAGCCCGTTCTTGAGCTCGAAGAGCTGGTTGCAGCCGCCCCATTCGTCGGGCAGAAAGTGGTCGAACAGCAGCGGCGCCGCCTCGATGGCGTCCGCTGTGACCTCCTCGAGCGAGTTCACGAGCGTGAACCCGATCTTGGCGATGCAGCCGAAGCGCT
>JAXGUU010000082.1:0-12982 GCA_040774145.1 Anaerolineae bacterium | reverse complement strand
TGGAACCCAAAGAGGTCGCGCGGGCACTGCTGGCCGAGGAACAATGGCGCCAAGTGCTCACCAGCCTGGTCATCTGCCTCTTTGCACGCGGCGTCTACGAACCCGCGTACGTCCTGGATGCCCTCAAGGCGATCGGTTTTGACCGATCTGAGGAGGACTTGGCCCGCCTGGGCACCGAGACCCTGCGAAGGAAGAACGCCTTCAAGGTTCGCGAGGGCTTTGATCTCACGGCGCTACGCCTGCCGCAGCGCATCTTCGAGACCCCCTCGCCCGCCGGCCCCTTCGATGAGGCCTTCATGCGCACGGCCCTGCAGCACTATATCGACCTGCTATGACCACGACCGAAACGCCGCGAAAGCCCGTGTGGCAATACAGGGAGTGCGAGCTGAACGATAGGGATTTCGCCACGGCGATGGTCCATCTCTATCGTGCCGAGGTCACGCGCGCCAACACCTGGCGCAACCGACTTGACACGACGACCAACTGGGCCGTCGTCACCGTCGGTGCAGCCCTGACCTTCGTCTTCAGCTCCCCGACCAATCCCCACTTCATCGTGCTCCTCGTCCTGCTGTTGGTGCTCACCTTCATGCTCATTGAGGCTCGCCGCTACAGCTACTATGCCCTCTGGTACCATCGCGTGCGGCTGCTTGAGACCGGCTTCCTCTCGGCCATGATCGTGCCGCCCTATACGCCCGCAGAACACTGGGGAGAGGATCTCGCCGACACCCTCCGCCATCCGACCTTCCCCATCCCCCGATGGCGCGCCGCGGCGAACCGCTATCGCCGCAACTACGTCTGGTTAGTCTCGCTTCTCCTCATCAGTTGGTTCCTTAAGCTCAGCGTACACCCCGTCACCGCCATACGCCTGCATCAGGTCGTCGATCGAGCCGCGATCGGCGCTTGGGTGCCGGGAGGATGGGTCGTCGGCATCGTCGCCTTCATCTACGTCGCGTTGCTCGGCCTCATCGTCGCCATGTACGCGATCCCCTACCAGCAGGAGGGTCACCCTAGGGCTTACTTCGCGCCGGCTGACGGTGAGCCGCTCAAGGTCGAGGAGACACAGATGGCGATTATTGTGACCAACCGCAGGGACGAGATCTCGGCTCGTCTGATGCAGGAACTCCAGCGGGGGGTCACCGCCGTCCGAGGGACCGGCATGTACACCGGTACGCCGCGGGACGTGCTTTTCTGTGCCCTTAGCGGCGCCCAGGAGGCTCAACTCCGCACCATCGTCACGGAGTCGGATCCCACGTCGTTCGTGATCCTCACCGGCGCGCGGGACATCCGGGGGCGCGGCTTTGCCCCCAGCGAGCCGCCCAGCTAGGCGAGGTACGGAACCGTCTGCGGCCCTTCGGGGAGCACCGCAATACGCGCACCAGGACGGTCGCGTAACAAGTCCTGCAGGCATTCCTCGACCGAGGGACAGGGTATCACGAGCGCCTGTCGGAGCTGTTCGTCGGTCAGACCATCGGCATAGACGTGGACGCTCGCCTTCTGCTGGATCTGAGCTTGTATCTGCGCTTCCCACTGGTCGTGGCACCGAAAACCCGGTGTCCTGATCGTCGCCAGCAGCGCATCCACCGAGGAAGCCTCGCGCAGCAAGCGCCCATACTCGCCGTGGGAGGGGATACCGTCCCAGCACTCAGCCGCGATGATGATGTCCCCGCCCTCCTTGACGATCTGCGCCGCTGCCGACATGCCCTTGACCGCCTGATAGAGGTTGAGGTCAAGCGGGTAGCCGCTGTTCGACGTGATCACGATGTCGAACGGCGCCGCAACCCGCTGGAGGGCGTTCGCGCGAACGAAGTCGGTGGCCTCTCGATGAGCAGCCCGCATCTCACCGGCGAAGACGCCCGTCAGGGCTCGGTCGCGGTTGAGCGTGACGTTGAGCAGGAAGGTCGGCTCCGTCGCCAGGGCGACATCGCGGAGCTCCTCCCACAGGGGGTTGCCCTCGGTGACAGCCCACGTCGCACCCGGATCCGACAGCAACTCCGCGCCGTGGTTGTCCATGATCGATTCGATGTCGGCGATCCCCGGCAAGACAGCCTTGGGGCCACCGCTGAAGCCGGCGAAGAAGTGCGGCTCGACGAAGCCGGTGAGGATCTTGACCGAAGCCTCCACATAAGCACGGTTGATGCGCACGGTGCGCCCGGCACGGTTCTGCGCCACACCCACGAGCTGCTTGTCATCCCACGCGTCATGCTGCACGATCCGGTAGCACTGCACCAGCTCCTCACCCAACATCCGAACCAGCTCGTCTTCTGACTGAGAGCGGTGGGTGCCCAAGGCGTTGATCAGCGTGACCTGATCATCGCCCACGCCGGCACCGCGCAGAGCGGCAAGGAGCGGCGGCAGGACACGGTCATTGGGCATCGGGCGCGTGATGTCGCTGAAGACGATCGCCACCGTGTCGGCCGCCCCGACGAGGTCTCGCAGAGGGGACGTACCTTGGGGTGCAGCAAGCGCCGCTGCCAGGGCGGCCTCCTCATCCACCAGCCCAGCCACGTAGCGTGGCTCGATCACCGTGATATCGGCCCCATCCGGCAGATCGATGTAGAGTCCCTCGCGACCATAGGCAAGCTTCAACCGCATAGACACCCCCTCGCGCGTTATCCCTCAGAAGAAAGGCCCGCACGCTGCCGCGCCGGCGTTCGGGCGACAGCGTGCGGGCCGACCGCTTCAGAAACCGATCGGCTACGCCTTAGGCGTTCAGCCGTGCCTTCATCCAGGGATTGCTGTTGTGGAAGTCGGCCACCGCGTTGCCGGGATGGACCAGCGCATCGAAGCGACGCCGATCCTCCTCGGTGAGATGCTGGTCGAGCACCGACAGGGCGTCGTCGAGATGCTGCATCGTCCGCGGACCGATGATCGGCGCGGTAACGCCGGGCTGCTCCTTGCACCAGAGCGTCGCCAACTGGGCCGCGTTCATCCCGCGCTCCAGCGCCATGTCCTGCACCCTGGCGGCGACCTTGACCCCCTCGCTGGTAACCCGCGATCGGAACATCTCACCCGAGCGCTCGGCGCGGGATCCCTCGGGGTACCCATCCTCGTCGATCATCGCTAGCGTGTACTTCCCGGCAAGGATACCTCCGGCGAGGGGCGACCACGGCAGAATCGCCAGACCGTACTTCTGGGCCAGAGGTATCAGCTCGTTCTCGATGCGACGATCCAGTAGATTGTAGGGCGGCTGCTCGCTGACATAGCGCGCGAGGTTCATCTTCTCACTAATCGCCAGCGCTTCCATCACCATCCACGCCGGATGCGTCGAGCATCCGATATAGCGGACCTTGCCCGCCCGCACCAGGTCATCAAACGCCCGTAGCGTTTCGTCCTGGGGAATCGTCAGCGAAGGCCGGTGGAGTTGATAGAGATCGATGTGATCGGTCTGTAGCCTTCGCAGCGAGTCCTCGCACGCCTGAATGATGTGGTAACGCGAGTTCCCCTGCTCATTCGGCCCGTCGCCCATGTTGCCGTGAACCTTCGTCGCCAACACGACCTCGTGGCGCCGTCCGTTCTCCTTCAGCGCCTTGCCGACGATGCGCTCGCTCTCACCGTGGTTATAGACGTTAGCCGTGTCGATGAAGTTGATGCCGGCCTCCAGTGCTCGGTCGATGATCTTGATGGAGGCCGGTTCGTCCGTCGGCCCGCCGAAATTCATCGCCCCCAGGCAAAGCGGCGAAACCATCACGCCTGTACGACCCAGTGATCGGTGTTCCATTATGGTACCTCCTTACTCGAACAAGTGATGCAGTGTCACACCCTAACTAAGGCATCCTACGATAGGTGCCTAACCCATACGCCGTGAGACGTTCAGACGTCCACACCAAAGAGCACACGGACCAAGTAGCCGACGCCAAAGCTCAGCGCAGCTACGGCAAGCGACAGACCTGCCATCTCAAGGAAGCGCCCCCGAAAGGGCTCATCCCTGGCAACCGCCACATAGTAGTTGAAGCCGGCGATGATCAGCACACCGATCAACAGAGAGATCGCCAGGCAGAGAAAGTAGTTAGTGAACAACAAATAGGGAAGGACCAGGACAACCACCGTCCCCACGTAAGCGATGCCCGTATAGAGGGCCGCGCGTGTGGGGCTCTTGGATGTCTTCTCGGTCTTGGTCGATAGGTATTCCGACGCAGCCATCGACATCGAAGCAGCGATTCCGGTGATCGACGCCGTCAGCGCGATCAGCTTCGTATCCTGCAGCGCCAGCGTCAGCCCGGCTAAGGCCCCTGTGAGCTCCACGAGCGCATCGTTGAGCCCCAACACAATCGACCCCGTATAGCGCAGCCGCTCCTCATCAAGCATCTCGAGCAGCGCTTCCTCGTGGGTCTCCTCGTCGTGAAGGATGGCCTCAGCTTCCGGGACGGCCTCGATGAGCGCAGCATAGTGTTCCTGAGCCCCCTCCTCCCCCCGCTCCATCAACTTCAGTGCAAAGGTGATGCCCAACAGCCGGCCCAGGAGCGTGTACCACCAGATCTTGAGACGGTTGGGCTTGACCTCAGCACCCGTATGCTCTTTCCACTCCTGGTAGTGGCGCTCTTCATCGTCGGCAATTTGCAGCAGGACCGTCCGGTTCTCGTCCGAGGGCACCGTCCGCGCCACCCTTCGATAGATATGAGCCTCCGTGATCTCATTCTCCTGAAACGTCAGGATCAGCTCACGTAGATGCTCGGCTAGAGCCATGGCAGATTCTCCTCTCGTTGAACCTAGCGCACGATGAACTTGACACACACAGGCATGGAGACGGATACCTGCGCCCCGGTCGGCGCGGGCATACCGGACTCCGGGTCGACGCTGAAGATCACGATGTTGTCACTGCCCTGATTGGCTGCCAGCAGATAGGTCCCCGTTGGATCAAGGGCAAAGTTGCGGGGCGTGCTGCCGCCGGTTGAGACGTGCCCGACATAGGTGAGCCTACCCGTCTCGCGATCCACAGCATGGACAACGATGCTGTCGTGCCCGCGGTTCGAGCCGTAGACGAACTTGCCCGTCGGATGCACGTGGATGTCGGCCGTGGTGTTCTGACCGTCAAATGACTCCGGCAGCGTGTTTACGGTCTGCAAGAGCGTCAGTCCACCGCCCTCCGCATTATAGGCAAAGGCGGAGATCGTGTTGCCCATCTCATTGATCAGGTAAGCATAGCGTCCGCTGGGATGGAAGGCGAAGTGGCGCGGGCCCGAGCCCCCGGCGACCTCGGCGTAGGGTGGATCGTTGGGCGTCAGCTTGCCGGGCGTTGCTGCCACATCGTAGATCCTCACCTGGTCCATGCCCAAGTCGGCGACGTAGGCCCGCCGGTCACCGGGATCTAGGGTGATGGAGTGGGCGTGAGGTCCCTCCTGGCGGCGCGCATCGGGGCCGCTACCCTCGTGCTGCACCACGTCGGTAGCTTCACCAAGGGCTCCATTCGCCTCAACGGGGAACACCGCTGCCGTGCCGCTTGAGTAGTTGGCCACATAGACCCAGGCGCCCTCGCGGTCGACACTGATGTGAGCCGGGGCCTGACCGTGGGACGGCTGCTGGTTGATGAACATCAACAGGCCGGTCTCCTCGTCAATGGCGAAGGCGCTGACCGCGCCGGTGGGCTCGCCCTGGAACGTGCCCAGCTCGTTCACAGCATAGAGATAGAGTTGATCGGCTGTGATAGCCAGATACGATGGGTTCTCGGCATCGGTCGACCCGAGCAACTCAAGATCACCCGTCGCAGGATCAAACCGGTAGGTGTAGATGCCGTGGCTTCCCTTGCCGGTATACGTGCCGACGTAGACAAAGACAGATGTTTCTGTAGATTGCGTCATCACTTCAGCTCCTGGTGGTTGATTGGGCGCGGCCCTGGGTGTGCAGCCGCCTGTGAGAAGAAACAGGACCAAACCGACGATCCACGGGCATCGTCGCCGTGGTCGTCGACGCATCGCCGGGCCTGACTGCCTACGGTTTGTCATATGTACATAGTATATAATGAGATCCGGCGCGGGCAACCGCGTCGGAGTCGCCGCCCAAGATCGACCGGACACTGGTGTCCGGCCCACCCCAAGGATAGCCCGATTCCTGGAGTTCACCATCGGGACCGACGCACCCTTGCCCCGAAGCCGCCTGGGCGTATACTCTCACTCGAACAGCCGTCGAGTAGATGAAGGAGCCCCTGATGCCATCACGAGCGAGCGAGCGGCCCAACGTGGTCGTCTTCTTCACCGATCAGCAGCGCTGGGACACGACCGGGGTCCACGGCAACCCGCTGGACCTGACACCCAACTTCGACCGCATGGCGGTGACCGGCACGCACGTCGCCAACAGCTTCACGTGCCAGCCCGTCTGTGGCCCGGCACGTGCCAGCCTCCAGACCGGACGCTATGCGCTGGAGACGGGCGTCTGGCGCAACGGCATCGCCCTTGCCGAGGATGAGCGCACGCTGGCCCACCACTTCCGGGACGCCGGCTACGCCACCGGCTACATCGGGAAATGGCACTTGGCCGATCACCAGGTCGTGCCGGCATCCCAGCGCGGGGGTTACGCGAGCTGGCTCGCCGCCAACGTCTTGGAGCACTGCTCAGAGCCCTATGACACGGTGATGTACGACGAGGAGGGGCGCGCGGTCCGGCTGCCCGGTTATCGCGTCGATGCACTGACCGATGCTGCCATCCGCTACATCGACGACCATCAGGCGGAGCCCTTTTTCCTCTTCATCTCATATCTCGAACCCCACCACCAGAACCGCGTCGACGACTTCGTCCCCCCTTCAGGGTGGCGGACGCCCTACCAGAACCGTTGGGTCCCACCGGATCTGGCCGCCCTCGGAGGCTCAACTCAGCAGCATCTGGCCGGCTACTATGGGATCGTCAAGCGACTGGATGAAGCACTGGGCCGGCTGCTGGATGCCCTGCGCAGTCTGAGACTGGACGAGGACACCATCGTCCTGTTCACCTCGGACCACGGTTGCCACTTCAAGACACGCAACGGCGAGTACAAGCGCTCCTGTCACGAGAGCTCCATTCGCGTGCCCACTGCCATCATCGGCCCAGGCTTCAACGGAGGAGGACGGCTCCGGGAGCTGGTCAGCCTCGTCGATCTGCCCCCCACCCTGCTGGATGCGGTGGGGATTGACGTGCCGGACACGATGCAGGGCCGCTCCCTCCTGCCGTTGGTGCACGGCGAGCGCGACGACTGGCCCGAGGAGGTCTTCCTGCAGATCAGCGAGGCTCAGGTTGGGCGCGCCCTGCGCACACAACGCTGGAAGTACAGCGTCGTCGCGCCCCAGAAAGACGGCTGGATCGATCCCGACAGCGATGTCTACGTCGAGGCCTCACTCTATGATCTCGAGAGCGATCCCTACGAACTCTGCGACCTGATCGGCTATGACGCCTATGACGGCGTCAAGGCGGATCTGCGCGAACGCCTCATCCGCCGGATGATCGCTGCCGGCGAGACAGCGCCCACCATTGAACCGGCCCCGACGCACCCTAGCGGACAGAGACAGGACCTGGAGAACACAACGCATGAGCGAATTGGGGCACGGGGCCGCAGCCGATAGCTGCCCGTTGCCTACCGGCATCGAAGCAGACACCGACGGAAACCATCACCTTAGTTATCTGACCTGGGTCAGACGCGGACTGCAACCGGTCATCGGGCTGCTCGCGCGTCCCTACAGGATCCTGACCACCTATCCGCGCAATGCCCTGAGGCCCGATGTGCTGGCAGGGCTTACCGTTGCCGTCGTCACGCTTCCGCAGGCGATGGCCTACGCGCTGATTGCGGAGCTGCCACCTGCGATGGGACTCTATGCGGCCGTGGTCGGCGCCATCGTCGGTGCCCTGTGGGGCTCCTCACACCACCTCCAGACCGGACCCACCAACACAACCTCGCTGCTCGCGCTCTCAGCCCTGCTCGCGGTCGCGGTGCCCGGTACGCCGGAGTTCCTCGCCGCAGCCGCCATCATGGCCATCGTTGTCGGGATCATCCAAAGCCTCATGGGCATTGCACGGCTCGGTGTGATGGTCAACTTCATCTCAGACGCTGTGATCGTCGGCTTCACCGCCGGAGCTGGGGTGCTGATTGCCTTCGGGCAACTGCGTCATCTGCTGCATCTGCCGATCCCTTCGCTGCCCCATCTGTGGGAGACCGTACCCGAGATCGCCGGTCATATCGGTGAGTGGCATCCCGCAAGCCTGATCATCGGTGTAGCGACCATCGTGCTCATCCTCGGACTCCGCAGGATCAGACCCACCTTGCCGTCGACGCTGCTGGCGATGGTCATTGCCGCCTTGGTTGTCTGGCTGCTCAGGCTCGATCAACAGGGCGTCCGCGTGGTAGGCGAGCTGCCTCGTGGGCTTCCTCCGCTGACCTCGTTCCCGCCGCTGGACCGCCGCTTCGTCGGACAGCTGATCAGCGGTTCATTGGCCGTCGCGGCTATCGCCCTGGTCGAGTCGGTCTCCATCGCCCGCAGCATCTCGGTGCAGTCGGGTCAGCGGCTCAATAGCGATCAGGAGTTCTTGGGCCAGGGCTTGGCTAACATCGCCAGTGGACTCCTCTCCGGCTATGTGGTCGCCGGCTCGTTCACACGATCGGCCTTGACCCACACGGCAGGGGCACGCACCAGCCTCGCCAGCGCCTTTGCGGGGTTGTTCGTCTTGATCGCTATGGTGGTCTTGGCGCCCTTTGCCGCATTTGTGCCGCTGTCCGCGCTTGCCGGTGTCATCATCGTCACCGCCTACGGGTTGATAGAGCGCCGTGAGATCGCACGTATATGGCGCAGCAACCACGGCGACCGCACGATCATGCTCGCGACGTTGGTCGCCACACTTGCGCTTTCATTGGAGCTGGCGGTCTTCCTGGGCATCGCGCTGTCCATCATCTACTACCTGCTGCGGACCAGCAAGCCCCGCGTGCGGGTGGTGCTCCCGAGCGACGACTTCCGTTACTTCACGCCGCGCCCGGATCGGCCCTCGTGCACCCAGCTGGGCGTGGTCGAGATCCTGGGTGATCTCTACTTCGGGGCGGTCAACCACATTGAGGAGCGCATTCAGGGAAACCTCCAGCAGAATCCCGGTCAACGCTACCTGCTTCTGAGGATGTATCCCGTCGAGAACTGCGATATCAGCGGCATCCACGCATTGGAGAGCATCGTTCACAGCTACCGCGACCGTGGCGGAGACGTCTACTTCGTCCACGTGCACCGCCGGGTCAGATCGCTGATGGAGGCTACCGGCTTCTACGACTACGTTGGAGCAGATCACTTCCTCGACCCTGACGATGCCGTCCCCTTTCTCTTCAACCGCGTCCTGAATCCCGCGATCTGCATCTACGAGTGTCCTGTACGCGTTTTCCGCTATTGCCGGAACCTACCCAAGCGCCTCGACCTGGTCTGTCCGTCCGCCGAGATCCGCACCCCACTCGAGGATGTCCCCACCATAGCGCCCCAGGCGCTGTGGTCGGCCCTGCACGGCGCGGCCCCACCGCGCGTGATCGACGTGCGTGAACCTCGTGAGTTCAAACAAGCGCATATTCCCGCAGCCGAGCCGCTGCCTTTCAGCAGCCTCATCGAGCACCCCGAGCAGGTGCCGCAGGACACATCGATTGTCCTGACCTGCCAGGGAGGACGGCGCAGCCTGCGTGCCGCGGCCCTGCTCATCGATCGCGGTTACGCCGCTGTGCATGCCCTGGAGGGCGGTATGGCGTCCTGGCAACAGCATCACCTGCTGGTCGCCGTCGACCTGAAGTAAGTGCCGTAGTCCACAAGCGAGGGAGCTAGGCAGACAAGATGAACGAAACCATAGAGACCAGCCAGAACCTCGGCCTGGACCTGGTCAGGGCCACCGAGGCCGCTGCGCTTGCCGCAGGCCGCTGGATGGGCAAGGGCGCGGCCGATGAAGGCGATCACATCGCTGCACAGGCCATGGAGGATGCGCTCTGCCGCATTGATTTTGGCGGTCGAGTCGTCTTCAGCGAGGTTGATAAGCTGGATGAGCTTGCCCCGCTCCATCCCGGTAAGCGTGTGGGAACGGGCCGGGGATCCCAGATGGACGTCGTCGTCGACCCGATTGAAGGACGGAATCTATTGGCACACGGCCATCCCGATGCTGTCGCGGTCGCAGCCGCCGCGCCCAGGGACGCTTTCTGGGCCGTCCCTCACGCTGTCTATATGGAGAAGATTGTGGTCGGAGCGGAGGTCGGCCCGGCGCTCGTGCCCGAATGCCTGGATGCGCCGGCAGCGTGGACGCTGGCCCTGGTCGCGCGCGAGCTCGGCAAGGAGGTCAGCGACCTCATCGTCTTCCTGCTCAGCCGGCCCCGCCATCGGGACCTGGTCAGGGAGATTCACGCAGCGGGCGCTCGCGTGATGTTCAGATCCGATGGCGATCTGGTGGGTGCGCTCAAAGCGATCCTGCCCTCCGGTGGTGTCGACGTCATGATGGGCATCGGCAACTACCCCGAGGGCCTCATCACCGCCTGCGCCGTCAAGGCGGGCAGCGGCGCTATGCTGGGCCGGTTGGCACCGCAGAGTGAGGCCGAACGTGACGCGCTCCTGGCGGATGGGTACGACCTCCACCGGGTGCTGACCGTGGATGAACTCGTGTCCGGAGAACAGACCTTTTTCACAGCAACCGGCATCACCGATGGGTCGCTGCTCTCCGGCGTCCACTACCACGGCACACGTGCGACGTCAGAGTCGCTCATCATGCGCGGAGCAACCCACCCACGACGAAGCAAACCTTCCAAGCACAACCAAAACAAGTCAAAAACCGTAAGGAGCTACGATTACTGAACGCGCGCCGGTCCCGAGGGCCTTCCACGTGATGACTAAGCCCCACGGGCCCATCTGCAACCTCAACTGTGCCTACTGCTACTACGTGCCCAAGGCGCAGCTCTATCCCGAAAGTGACTTCCGCATGTCGGACGAGGTGCTGGAGAGCTTCACCCACCAGTCCATCGAGGCACAGCAGGTCCCCGAGGTGACCTTTGGCTGGCAGGGCGGCGAACCCCTCCTGATGGGCATCGACTTCTTCGAGCGAGCCCTCGCCTACCAGCAGCGCTACCGCCGTCCGGGGACGCGGATCATCAACACCCTGCAGACCAATGGCACCCTGATCGATGCGGACTGGGCACGCTTCTTCAAAGAGCACAACTTCCTCGTCGGGCTCAGCCTCGACGGGCCCCAACCGATGCACGACGCATTCCGGGTTGACCACGCGGGCAAGCCCAGTTGGGATCGTGTGATGCGAGGCCTGCGCCACCTTCAGACGGCGGACGTCGAGTACAACATCCTCTGCACGGTGCACGCGGCCAACGCCGATCATCCGGCGGAGGTCTACCGTTTCTTCCGCGACGACGTGAAGGCCGAGTTCATGCAGTTCATCCCGATTGTGCGCCGCGACAACGAGACCGGGCACCAGGAGGGACTGCGCCTTACCCATCACTCCGTCAATGGGCCGCAGTATGGCGCGTTTCTGATCGGCGTCTTTGACGAGTGGGTGCGCCACGACGTGGGACGTGTCTTCGTGCAGATCTTTGACGTGGCCCTTGCAGCGTGGTCCGGACAGCGATCCGGCCTCTGCGTCTTCGAACCCACCTGTGGATTGGGCCTGGCGATGGAACACAATGGCGACCTCTACGCCTGCGATCACTATGTCGAACCTCGCTACCTTCTCGGCAACATCATGGAGACGCCGATGATCGACCTCGTCGCGTCGGAGAAACAAAGGGCCTTCGGTCGCGCCAAGCTCGACACCCTCCCGCCCGAATGCCTCGACTGTGAGGTGCGCTTCATCTGCAACGGGGCGTGCCCCAAGAATCGCATCCTGGTCGCTGCGGATGGCGAACCGCGGCTGAACTATCTATGCAGCGGGTATAAGGCCTTCTTCATGCACATCGACGGGCCGATGCGCATGATGGCAGAGGAGTTGCGCAACCGGCGCGCGCCGGCGAACGTGATGCAGACGATCAACGCCGCGGATCTCGCGCTGGAAAAGGCCTTGGCCACGGCCAATCGCAACGACCCCTGTCCCTGCGGCAGCGGCAAGAAGTTCAAGCACTGCCACGGGCGCCGCGGTTGAGGAAAAGCGGCAACCGTTGCAAAATCAGATTCATGGTGTATGATGGTGTTGTAGCTGAGGTCGGACCGGCCTGTGCCGGCGTCGACGAACACCGCAGCACAAAGTTCAGAGAGGGTGGGTCCGCAAGAGCACTGCAGCCCCACCCGACACCAACGAACCGACTAAGGAGGCCATAGAGATGGAGTTTGAAGGTTACTGCGTCAAGTGTCGTGAGAAGAAGCAGATCGCGGAAGGCGAAGTCAAGGAAACCGCCAACGGCCGGAAGATGGCACAGGGAACGTGCCCGACGTGTGGTACGAAGGTCACGCGCTTCCTGCCCAAAGAGGACAAGTAAGCCGGCTTCACCCGCAAACTAGGATAACCTAGACCCCGCCCCCGGCACTGACTGCGCATCACGCGGCCCTCTGCCGGGGGCGTGTTATTGTCTGCGGTTCGACGGAGGTGTGCACAATGTCATCGGATCAACAGCCCGTTCATCGCTATCGGCGCCAGCTTTCGCTCATCGCCTCGTTGATCTTCGCCACAGCGCTCTGCGCCGGGTTGTTGGCCTTGCGCATGGCCTATACACGCGGTGTGGTGTTCGCCGGCCTGCTATGGAACCTCTTTCTGGCCTGGGTGCCGATGGCCAGCTCGCTGATTGCCTACAACACCTTCAAACGCCGCTTTGGGCTCTGTACGTTGATCGTGATCGCTTCCACCTTTGCCTGGCTGCTCTTCTTCCCTAACGCCCCCTATCTCTTGACCGACATCATCCATCTGCGGCCCTCTGAAGCCCCGGTCTGGTTTGATCTGATCCTGTTGGTGGCTTTCGCATGGACGGGAACCTTCCTGGGGCTTGTCTCGCTCTACATGATGCAGTCCGTGGTCCACCGCATGGCTGGGGAGTTCGCGAGTTGGGCCTTTGCCGTGGGCACGCTGGCTGCCGGTAGCTTCGGCATCTA
>JAXGUU010000081.1:0-13036 GCA_040774145.1 Anaerolineae bacterium | reverse complement strand
GATCGAGGTGGGCGACAGCCTGACCGCCCCCGCGCCGGCCCCGCTGCAGCCGGACCTCTTCCGCCAGCAGGACGTCGCGCGCTTCTTCGAGCTCAAAGGCGCGTTCCTGCGCGCGCACGGACCGGAGAAGACGCAGCTCCGTGCCGAGATCGGTGCCCTCAAGGCTTCCATCGCCGCATGGGCCAGCGAGGAGAGCGGTGCGAATGCCTTCGACTGGGCCGTCGACTTCGCCGAGGTCTTCACGCCGCATGGCGACGTGGGAGTACCCGACGCACCCGGCTTCGACATCATCGTCGCCAACCCGCCCTACGTGCGTCAAGAGCTGCAGACCCCGGAGCAGAAGGCGCGCTACCGCCAGCGCTATCCCGGGGTCTACACCGGCACCGCCGATCTCTACGTCGCTTTCTACGGCAGGGCGCTCCAGCTCCTGCGCCGCGGCGGCGTGGCGAGCTTCATCACGTCCAACAAGTGGTTGCGCGCCGGCTACGGCAAGAAGCTGCGCGAGCATCTCGCGGGCAGCACCACAGTGGATACGATCATCGACTTCGGCGACCTGCCGGTCTTCGGGGCGATCGCCTACCCGCAGATCATCGTCTTCCGCAGGACCGTCCCACCCCACGGCGCCACCGTGCGCGCGCTCACGGTCGACGATCTGAGCGTCGTCGACCGGCTGGGCGAGGTCGTGGCCACAGAGGCGTGGGCGCAGCCCTCGGAGAGCTTCCGCGCCGACGGCTGGGCGCTCGTGCGGCCCGCCGTCTCTGAGCTGATGGCGAGAATCCGGAAGACCGGCGTCAGCCTGGCCAATCTGGTTGGCGACCGCTTCTACCGAGGTATAGTAACGGGTCTAAACGAGGCCTTCGTCATCGACGACGCCACACGTGACCGCCTCTGCCGCGAGGATCCCAAAAGCCAGGATGTCCTGAAACCCTGGCTTCGTGGACGAGATCTACACCGTTGGCGAGCATCGAAGCAACAGACCCACTTGCTGTATATACCTTGGGACTGTGACATCGCAACACTTCCGGCTGTTGAAGCACACCTGCGTCAGCATTACGCTGCCCTGGCGAGCCGTCCGGAAGTCAAGGAAGGACGGTTCCCATGGTATTCGCTCAGCCGATACGCAGCACAGTATGTGGACGGATTCTCGCACGAGAAGATCATCTATCCCCACTTCAACATCAGCGTCAGCTTCGCGCTCGACGTCAGCGGCGCGTACTGCAACGACAAAACTTACATCGTCCCGGATGGCACGCCATATCTCCTAGGGCTGCTGAACTCGAGAGTTGTGGAGTTCTTTCTGAAGCAGCTATGTCCGTCGGTCCAGGCAGGCTATATGGAGTTTCGAACGATCTACATTGGACAGGTCCCGATCCCCGACGCGTCTCCCGCGGACCGCGCCGCCATCGAGGGCCTGGTGCGCCGGCTGCTCGACCTGCACGCGGGTGCCGAGCCGCCCGACCCCACCGCCGTCGCCGCGCTCGAGGCGGAGCTCAACGCCCGCGTCTACGCCCTCTACGACCTCACCCCCGCCGAGATCGCGCTCATCGAGGAGACCACCGGCGGATGACAATCACAGCGGATCGCTGGCCCGCCTCCGTCACCGCACCTCCTGTAGGCGCAGCATGCTGCGCCCCTACCTGCGCCCCTACCTGCGCCGACCTACCCTGAGGAGGATCCATGAACCCCAATCGTGATTTCCACTACACCGAGCTGCTCGGCGGCGTACCGCTCGCCTCGGGTCCGGACCGCCATTGGGCGCAGGCCCTCATCGAAGAGGCGTTGCTGCGCATGGGCGCTCCGATAGACCACGGTGAAACCTGGGATTGGCGCACCGTTTCGGCGATCTCATCCTACGGCGAGGCTGCGGTCGACGTGGCCATCGTCGACCGAGGCACAGACAGCCTCGCGCTCCTCGCCATCGCACCGATCCTCGAATGGCCTGAGAACGAGCGGTTGCAGGGCGAGCTCGGCGAGACCCTTCTGCGGCTGAACTATGAGTTTCTGACCGCATCGCACCTCGCCATCGCCCTGGATAGCGTCGTCCTCATCGACATCCGCCCGATCGAGGGGCTGACGACTGAGGCTGTGCAGGAAGCCCTCGTGGCGATTCTCAGGACTGCGATCGACCTTGGCCCCCGGCTCCGCGCGGACTTCGCGCTCGCCCTGCCACAGATCCCGCTCGACGAGCGTACCTACTTCGCTGTGCGCGATCTCTATCGCGGGGTCTCGCCCGAAGCCCAGGTGTCCTATTCCGCGCTCCTCGAGGACTGGCACGCCCGCGGTGGCCAGACTGACACCACCGGCAAGACCCTCAGACTCCTGGGGGCAGCGTCGGGCTCTGTCGTCGCCGTGCTGATCGGGCACGCCTCCGCCGGCCCGATCGTCACGGTGAGCTGGAACAGCCTCGAGCGCACCTACGGCGTCCGGCCCGAGGACGCCGACGCGTTCCGCGCTGCCGTGCCCCGACCCGAAGGCTTTGAGCTCACCGCGAGCTCCGCCCACCTGCCGGTGGAAGCGCTCACCCCCACAATGATCGTGGCGCTCGTCGACGCGCTGGCGCTGCTGGATGACGCTATGACGCGCGCGGTGAAGCCCGGCCCGCCCCCTGTGCCCGACCTGCACGCCCGCTGGGGGCTCGCGCCCACCGCGGGCAAAGCTACGCTGCGCAACGTCGACGCCACCCTTGAGACCTGCCCGGACGCCGTGCGCCCCACCTTCATCCGCCTCATCGAGCGCTGGCAGGCCGCCGGGCTCGCAGTCTACACCAACAACCCGCACCTCGTCTACCTCCGGCTGACCGTCCCGGGCGAGACGCCCGGCCTGACGACCACCTACGCCGCCGTGACACTACGTGCGCCGGACGGCAAGCGCGGCGCCCGCGTCGACGTCGCCTGCCCGTGGCCCCGGTCCATCAAGGATGACCCCGAGGCCGGGCGCCTGGTGGAGACGCTGGCACACCTGCCCGGCTACACTCCCCGCGATGACGGCTTCCGCCTTGACCTGCGCGACCCGCTCTCGGATGCGGACCTGCAGTCCCTCGGCGATGGCCTCATAGGCCTCGCGGCACACTATAGCCGGCGAGACCTTTGAGGCCTCCGACAGCTCAAAGGTCTTCGGGCGTGGCGTTTCGAGTGAGTTGTAGAAAGCCAGTATAATGAAGATGGGGATAGAGTGTACCTGGCGCCGCTGGGAGCAGGGTGCGCGAGGAATCGTGAAAGGAGTGGCCCAATGCTGGAGAAGCTGACGGTACGAAACTTCACCGCGTTCACCCATCTTGCCCTTGAGTTCCTGCCCGGCGCGAATGTCTTCATCGGTGCCAATGCGACGGGCAAGACCCACGTCCTCAAGTTACTCTATGCTGCGCTCAGTAGCCAAGCTGTCACCGAGCGCCGTGAAGGCGAAGCTTTCGCCAGGAAGCTGCAGAACGTGTTTCTTCCGCGCGAGAGGCATCTCGGTCGCCTCGTACACCGCGTCAAGGGTGGAGAGACCTGCGAAGGCGTGATCAAGCGGCATGGCCGTGACCTGACTTTCAGCTTCAGCAATCGCGCAGTGAACGAGTTGGAGTTCCGCAGCCGCTGGCCTTCTGAGATTGGCCCTGCCGTCTATGTTCCGGTCAAGGAGATGCTGGCCAACGCGCCTGGCTTTCGCTCGCTCTACCAGACCCGCGAGATCCACTTCGAGGAGATCTACGCCGACATCATCGACAAGGCTTACTTGCCCCTTCTCAAGGGCGCTCCCACACAAGACCGCAAGCTCCTGCTCGATATGGTGCAGGAGGCTATGGAGGGCCGGGTTGTCGTGAAAGGCGAGCAGTTCTACCTGAAGAACCGGCAAGGCGAGCTGGAGTTTACGCTGCTGGCCGAGGGGCATCGCAAGCTGGCTCTCCTCTGGCTGCTGATCGCCAATGGCACCCTGCTGGAGGGATCGACACTCTTCTGGGATGAGCCCGAAGCCAATCTCAACCCGGCACTGATCTCCACCTTGGTAGCGATCTTGTTGCAGCTCCAGCGCCAGGGCGTACAGCTCTTTGTCGCGACACACAGCTATGTCGTGCTCAAGGAGTTTGAGCTGCAGCGTACTATGGACCACGCACTCCGCTACATCGTGTTGGAGCGTGACTCAGCCACCAGAGAGATCACGCATCGCGTTGCCGACGCGTACCTTGAGACGCTTCCGCATGGGGTTGCTCAGGCCTACGAGGACATCTACGATCGCGAAGTGCAGCGCACGCTGGAGGGCGTCTTATGACCGTCTACGTCGAGGGTAACTTGCTGTTCGACTTCTCCAGCGCCGTCCGCAGCACGAAATTCGACGAAGAGGGAGCACACGGACTGACCCATTGTATGAAGGCTGTTGACTTCCTCGTCGAGACCCACGACGCTGTGCTGTTGATCGAGGCCAAGGATCCTGACCATCCCCTAGCCCAAGCCAGAGACGTCGCTGTGTTCGCACAGGAGTTGCAGTCTAGCGTCCTGACCGCCCGTGAACTTGTTCCCAAGTGCCGGGACACCTTCATCTACGAGTGGTGCTGCCAGGACCGCGCAGTGGATATCAACAAGCCCTGGAAGTACCTCGTGTTGATCGCCCTGAGTGCCTTGCGGCCGCCCGAACTGATCGTGCTCAGTGATGGCCTGCGACGTAGCCTTCCGGTTGCCGGCCCGCCAGGACAGCGCTGGCAGCCATTCGTGCAGGACTGCCAGGTCTTCAACCTGCAGACTTGGTCGAAATCACTTGGTGCGCTGTTCCCCGTGACTCGGCTTCAGCAATGACCTCGGCGCGACTCTCCAAGCTTCGCGCAGAGGGTATATGACCCACGACATCATCGACAATCAGTCCGTGAAGCTGGTCGACGTCATCCGCACGACGTTGCCCGGCAGCGAGTCGGCGAAGTTCGCCGTCGGCTACTTCTTCCTCTCGGGGCTGGAGGCCGTCGCCGACAGCCTGCGCAACGTCCGCGACCTGCGGCTCCTGATCGGCAATACCTCCAACCGCGAGACGATCGAGCAGATCGCCGAGGGCTATCGCCGCATTGAGCAGGTGCGCGAGGCCGCCGAGGCGCTGCAGTTCCCCAAACGCACCGCTATGGAGACGTTCGCCGCGCGCACCGCCGCTGCAGTCGGCGAGACCTTGGGAGCGATGGACCAGACCGACGATGCCGCCGAGCTGGTGAGCGTCCTCATCGACCTGATCGAGACGGGGCGCCTTTCGGTCCGCGTCTATACCCGGGGCCGGCTCCACGCCAAGGCCTACATCTTCGACTACGGTCCGGCCTTCGACGCGCAGGGACAGCCAGTGCCCCGCCTGGAACACGGCGTCGCCATCACCGGCTCCAGCAACTTCACCCTCTCCGGCATCGCCTCGAACACCGAGCTCAATGTGATCGTGAACGGCAACGAGAACCACGCCGCGCTGACCGCCTGGTTCGAGGCGCTGTGGGCCGATGCCCAGGACTTCGACGCCCACCTGATGCAGGCACTGCAGGCCTCGTGGTCCCGCGCGGCCGTCACCCCCTACCAGATCTATCTCAAAACACTCTACGAGTTGGTACGCGACCAGCTGGAGGGTGCCGATGGGGCGGAGCTCCTCTGGCACGACGAGATCACGAGCGTGCTCACCGAGTTCCAGCAGCGCGCCGTCGTCCAGGCCATCGCCATGATCCGGCGCTATGGCGGCTGTTTCGTCGCCGATGTCGTCGGCCTGGGCAAGTCCTACATCGGCGCGGCCATTGTCAAGCATTTCGAGCGTCACGACCGCGCTCGCCCGCTCATCATCTGCCCACCTCCGCTCGTCGAGATGTGGGAACACTACAATGAGGCCTACCAGCTCAACGCGCGGGTGCTGTCGATGGGAATGCTCAAGGAGGATGAGGCGCTGGGCCCCGAGTGGATGCTGCACGACGAGCGTACTCGCTATCGCGACTTCGTTCTCATCGATGAAAGCCACAGTTTCCGCAACACCGGGAACCAGCGCTATCGCGTCCTGCAGAGCTACCTATCGACCGGGGAGCGGCGCGTGGTTATGCTCACCGCCACCCCGCGCAACAAGTCGCTCTGGGATGTCTACAATCAGCTCAAGCTCTTCCACCCCGAGGACGTCACCGACCTGCCGATCGACCCACCTCACCTGCGCGACTACTTCCGGCTGGTGGAGGCCGGTGAGCGGCGCCTCCCCGAGCTGCTGGCCCATCTACTGATCCGCCGGCGGCGCATCGACGTGTTGCGCTGGTACGGCTATGACGCGGAGACCGGGGCGCGCGTCGACCCCGATGCCATCGCGCCCTATCGTAACGGGAAGCGCAAGGCCTTTGTCTGGGTGGGCGGGCGGAAGCAGTTCTTCCCCGATCGCCATCTGCAAACCGTCGAGTACAGCATCGAGGCGACCTACGCGGGCCTCTACGACGAGCTGCGCGCCTGCCTCACGGCTACGCCACCGGGTGGCACGCCAGTCGACAGCGCACAATCCGCGTGCGCGCCCCTCACCTATGCCCGCTATGGCCTCTGGGGCTACGTGAAGCCCGGCCACCGCGATCACCCGCCCTACGACGACCTCAGACGAGCCGGCGCCACCTTGCGCGGCCTCATGCGCGTGATGCTGTTCAAGCGCCTCGAGTCAAGCGTGCACGCCTTCAGGCAGACGGTGGCGACGCTGCTGCGCACCCATCGTGCCTTCCTCGCCGCGCTCGATGCGGGGATCGTCGCTGCTGGAGATGAGGCCCAGGAGCTCCTCCATGGGTCGGACGCCGATGAGGAGCAGTCGCTCGTCGATGCGCTCGAGGCCCTCACGACGCGCTACCGGCTCGAGGACTTCGAGGCCGCGGCGTTGCGCGCCGATGTGGCCCATGATGTGGCCGTCCTCGAGCATATGCTGGGGCTCGTGGCGCCGATCTCGCCCGCGCACGACGCCAAACTCCAGACCCTGCTGGCGCGGCTCGATGAACCGGAGCTGCGCGGTCGTAAGGTGCTCATCTTCACCCAGTATGCTGACACGGCACAATACCTCTACGATGCACTCGTGGTTGCGCGGCCCGGCACCGAGGTCGATGTCATCTTTAGCCAGGGCAGGAACCGCGCCCAGGTCGTGGGCCGCTTCGCGCCACGCGCCAACCCGCAGGATGCGCCCGCAGACGGCACGCCCGAGATCGACACGCTGATTGCCACCGACGTGCTCTCCGAGGGCCTGAACCTTCAGGACTGTGACACCCTCATCAACTATGATCTGCACTGGAACCCGGTGCGCCTGATCCAGCGATTCGGGCGCATCGACCGCATCGGCACGGAACACGACCGCATCCACGCGCTCAACTTCCTGCCCGAGCGCACGCTGGAGCAGAACCTGGGCCTGCAGGAGAAGCTTCGCCGGCGCATCCAGGAGATCCACGACACGATCGGCGAGGACGCCGCGATCCTGGACCCGCTGGAGCGCCTGAACGAGGAAGCGCTGTATGCGATCTACGGCCGGGGCGATGTCGTCGATGACGAGTCCGATGTCGACGCCTATATTGACATGAACGAAGCCCTCGAGACAGTCCGTCAGCTCCGCGAGGATGACCCCGAGCTCTTCCGCACCATCGCCACGCTGAGCAACGGCGTCCGCTGCGGCTACCGTAAGCGTCAGGGCGGCGCCGTCGTCCTCTGCCGTGCGGGGCGCTACGCTCAGCTTTACCAGGTAGACGCGTCGGGCGAGATCGTCACTCGCGAGGCCCCGCGTATCCTCAAGCAGATGGCCTGCTCACCCGATGAACCGGCGGCCCCACTGCCCGATGGCCACAACGCCCGCGTGATGGCCGTCAAACGAACCTTTGACCGCGAGGTGATCGCACGGCGCGCCGAACAGCGCCACACGGCCACTCAGACGCGCGCTCAACGCTATGTGCTGCAGGAGCTGCGCGCCCTCTACGCCGCGTCGGATGCTGCCCTTCAGCCGCAGATCGCGCAACTCGACGCCGTCTTCCAGCACACAATCACACGCCCCGTCGTTCAGACTGCGCTCAACCGGATGCGGCGGGAGCGCCTGACAGGCCAGGTGCTCCTTGATGAGCTCGCGCAGCTCTACACCTTGCATGGTTTGGCGTCACTCCTCACCGACACCCACGCCGAGCGCGATGCCACCGATGGGGACCTACCCATCATCGTCTGCAGCGAGGGCTGGCTTCCAGACTAGACCAGGCCTGGTCCGGTCTGCATGATGACATAGGAGGACCACCATGATAGATGACACCCACGATCTGACACTGGCACAGCGTGCCTTCATCCTGGCCAAGATCTTCCAGGCCATCCCGCTTTACTTCGCGCACTGGCAGGATTCCGAGCTCTCGCGCGATGGCCTGGACGCCGCGTTTGCGGACCTGGCCGAGGCAGCGCTGCCGTGGCAGAGCCGCAAACGCTTCTCGCTCCTGGTGATGGCCTTCCTGGCGCGCTTCAACAACGCCCACACCAGGCTGTTCGACCCCTATCTGGAAGCTCTGCCGCCGGTGGGCATGGCGCTGCGCCCCGTGGAGGGCCGCTGGACAGTCGTGAGGTCCGGCCATCCGGCTCTGACGCCGGGCGACGTGGTCCTGCGCATCGAGGACCGGCCGGCCGACGACTGGTATGCAGAGCTTCGCGCCTATGCCTTCGGGAGCCCCCAGGCCCGCACGATCCAGTTCGACACGCTCCTCGGCGCCTTCCTGCCGGAGCGCTACACGCTGCAGGTCGAGGATGCGGAAGGCACCACGCGCACCCGCACGATCGATCGTGCGGCCCTTCGAACCGGTGCGGCGCCGCCAGCCACCGAAGGCCGTTGGCTCGCCGATGACCTCGCGATGATCCGGGTCCCGAGCTTCATCCCGCCTGAAGCCGAGGAGTGCGCCCGGGCCTATGTCCAGGAATTCGCCGGCGCGTCGGCCCTGATCGTCGATGTCCGCGACAACCACGGCGGCAGCACACCAGGCGGCCTGATCTCGCGCCTGATGGACCGGCCCTATCGCTGGTGGGCGGAGAGCAGCCCTCTGACAGTCGGGCTTCTCGCCGTCCAGGCGCAACGCGGGGGCGACGCCATCTTCCGCTCCGCGCACCTCCAGTGGCCCGCTTCGGTGAGCGATCCGGACCCTTCGGGCTACAGAGGAAGGCTCGCCCTCCTGGTCGACCGGGGGACGCTCTCCGCCGCCGAGGACTTCACGATGCCCTTCAAGGACAACGGGCGGGCCGTGATCGTCGGCGAAACGACCGGCGGCTCCACGGGCCAGCCCTTTGTGCACACATTCGAGCAGGGCATCCTGCTCGCAGTCGGCACGAAGCGCGCGACCATGCCCGATGGCACCCCGTTCGAGGGCATCGGCATCGCGCCGGACGTTCCGGTCGAGGTGCGGCGTGAGGACCTCTACGCCGGGCGCGATCCCGTGCTCGAACGCGCCGTCGCCCTGGCCCGTGGTTAGGGATTAATCGAGACGGAGAGAGACACCGATGCCGGACCCCTGCTCGATCTGCAGCCTGCTCAAGGACGTTCAGACGTCCTTCTACAAATACGCCGCGCCCGAGTACGATATCCCGCTGCCCCCAGCCGCCGCCCGGCTCGCCATCGTTCTGACGCCGGACCTCCACGATCCCGAGGTCTACCACGTCCGCTGTTGCCCCGAGTGCGGCACGCTCTACACCTATCGCTTCTCCTACGAGTATCACACCAACGGCAGCGAGGACGAGGAGGAGCTATCCCGGATGTCGCCTGCCGAGGCCGGGGCCTACCTCCGTGCGCAGGCGCGAGCGCTGGAGGCGCTCCGTCGCGACATCGATGCACTGGAGAGCAACGCCGGCCAGTGGGCCGACTACCTCGACCGGGGCCATCCGTCGCTCGCGGAGGCCGAGGCCGTGCGGGCCGCAATGGACGGCGCGATGGAGAACGCCCAGCGGTCGCGGGAGCAGTTACGCGGGCAGGTCGAGGCCCTCCGCACGACGTGCCCGGGCATCCTCACGACGTGGGCAGCGGCGCACGTGCGCGTCTGCAACGCCTACGTAGACAACCCCACCGGCTCCGACGAACACACCCGGACCGTCCGCTACGTGGCACGAACGACCGCCGAGGCGTGGGAGCGGCTCCCCTACGAGGGCGAGACGTTCATCTCCGTCGCCGGGATCTGGATGGAGGGCTACGACGAGCGTCTGGACGCCGAGTTGGCGCCTGACGTGACCCCTTGACAACGCCCACAGCGACCTATAATCGCCGCTTATGGGCCGGTCACCGAGCACCGCACACCCCCGACCCACCCATCCCAATTCGTTGGTGGCGCTTCGATCATCTTTCATTGGAGGGGAGACTCATGAAACGCATCGGCCGTATTGCAGTGTTGGTGGTGGTTGTCCTGGCCCTGTCGGCCATCGCCCGGCCTGCCCCGTCGCTTGCGGGTGGCGAGGTGCGGGTGCTGGTCCAGTTCGCCCCGGGGCGCGGGGCGGCGGTACGCGCCGCGCTGCAGGGCGCCGGCGGCACCATCCATTATCAGTTCGATGACCTGAACACCTTCGCAGTCTCGCTGCCCGAAGCGGCCCTCAAGGGGATCGAGCGCAACCCGAACGTCGTGCTGGTCGAGGAGGACGCGCCTCGTTACCTGATGGGCCAGGAGACGCCGTACGGTGTCGATATGGTCCAGGCGCTGGACGTCTGGGATGCCAATGGCGACGGCGCCTTCGACGCGGGGACCCCGACCGGCGCCGGGATCACGGTCTGCATCATCGACTCGGGCCTCTACACCGGGCACGAGGACCACGCGGCCAACTCGTCCAGGATCACGGGTTACCTGTCAGGCTGGGATACCGATCGCTGCGGGCACGGCACGCACGTGGCCGGAACCATCGCCGCGGTCAACAACGGCCTTGGCGTCGTCGGTGTGAGCCCCAATGTCTCGCTCTTCATCGTCAAGGTCTTCGGAGATGACTGCAACTGGGCCTACAGCTCGACGCTGGTCGACGCGACCAACCGCTGCTTTGATGCTGGTGCCAATATCATCAGCATGAGCCTGGGCGGCGCCAAGTCCTTGCGGACGGAGCGGACCCAGTTCGACAAGCTGTACAGCCAGGGCATCCTCTCGATCGCCGCAGCCGGCAATGAGGGGACTACGGCGTATAGCTACCCGGCCTCCTATACCTCGGTGGTCTCGGTCGCCGCAATCGATGAAGCGATGGCAGTCGCCGATTTCTCGCAGAAGAACGACCAGGTCGAACTCGCCGCGCCCGGCGTCGCCGTGTTAAGCACGGTGCCCTTTGTGGCTGAGAACACGCTGACCGTCGACGGCGTCACCTACGCAGCGAGCCAGATAGAGTTTGCCGCTTACGGAACGGCATCAGGCGCCCTCGTCGATGGCGGGATGTGCGCTACCGCCGGCGCCTGGAGTGGCAAGGTCGTCCTGTGCCAACGTGGTGACATTAGCTTCTACGACAAGGTCATGAGCGTGCAGAATGGCGGTGGCGTAGCAGCCGTCATCTACAACAACGTGCCGGGCGGTTTCCTGGGCACGCTTGGCGAAGGATACAGCTCGACGATCCCGGCCATCAGCCTGAGCCAGGAAGATGGGCTCTACCTCGTGGCCAACAAGCTGGGAACCACAGGCACGGTCAAGAGCACTGCGCCCGTTGAAGGCAGTGGCTACGAAGCCTGGGACGGCACATCGATGGCCACGCCGCACGTCTCGGCAGTGGCAGCGCTGCTCTGGAGCTCCAACCCCAACCTGACCAACGCCGAGATTCGCACCGCGATGACCTCCACGGCCCTGGATCTCGGGACCGTCGGCCGCGACGTTGCCTACGGCTATGGCCTCGTCCAGGCCAAGGCCGCGCTCATTTCCCTCGGCGGCGGCAGCCCCGTCGACACTCCGCCCACCGTCTCCATCACAGCCCCGACCGGGACCGTCGCCGGCGAGGTGACCATCACTGCTGACGCGTCAGACGACCACGGTGTCACGCAGGTGGCCTTTTTCGTGGACGGCCTACCCCTTGGAGTGGACAATGATGAGGCTGGTGGCTGGTCGGTAACCTGGGACACGACGACTGCGACGGATGCCTCGCATACGCTCACTGCGGTCGCGACAGACACGGCTGACAATACGACGGAGAGCGCTGGTGTCACGGTGACGGTGAACAACACAACGACACCCGTGACGATCTTCGTGGCCGACATTGCGATGTCGGGGACGAAAGCAGGCGTCAACAGAACCGCCACCGCCGTGGTCACCATCAAGGACACCAACGGTGCGCTGGTCGCGGGCGCAACGGTCTCGGGCACCTGGAGCGGCAGCTACACTGGCTCCGTCTCGGGCACAACAAGCGCCGACGGCACGGTCACCTTCACTGCCTCGGCCAAACGCGGTACGAGCTTCACCTTCACGGTGACCAACGTCACCAAGACGGGAGCCAACTACGACGCGACCAAGAACGTCGAGACCTGGGACACCCAGACGTTCTAGGTCCAGCCACCAAGCATCGGATGCACAGCCCGGCCAAAACGGCCGGGCTGTGTTCTTGGGTGAGGCGGCATACACCCCAAGCTCGGCTACCCTGAGGCGAGAAGCCGACGCAACGGAGATGCTCCTCCCTCATAGACAGGATGCTATCCCAGCGGCATTGGCAGGTCTGAGTCGAGCCTGTTGCTTATGGCTCACACGCCAAGTCGTAACAGACGGCTCTGCCCTTGCGAGGGTTTCCCCGCGTTCCGACGCGCACCCTCGCAAGGGTTCTGAGCGCTCAACTGCGCCCAGCAGCGAGCTCTTCGCACGGTGCCTCCATTCCATTCGGTGTGACCACGCAAAGGAGGAAGCGCCCACGGACAATGGTCATGTCCAACTGCCCTGAGCAGGGGCATTTCATCTTGGGGGCGAAATGAAGACTGCCGTCCTGCCTATCCTGTGTAGAACGCCCGTCCAGGTGCCGGGGACGCCATCAGTGCCGGGGACTTTCCGCAGTCCCCGGCACTTTCCGGGCGGAGATGCTGCGCAAAGGCCGCGAGCGTGCGTCAGGGGCTGAGGGAGCAGGCTGTCTGCCCCCATCCTGAAATGCCCCCCCTGAAGTTCAAGCTT
>JAXGUU010000080.1:0-13083 GCA_040774145.1 Anaerolineae bacterium | reverse complement strand
CCCCCGACGCGCGCCGCCCCCGGCCCCCGTGACCCGCCCCCGCCGCCCTCGACTCGGTGGGTGTCGGCGTGAAGGACTCCGGCGTCTCGGTCGGCGTGGGGGCCACCTCCGCCGGCGCACGCAGCTGCGCGATCAGCTCCTGGGTCAGCCGGAGATAGGTATCCCCCTCGCGTGCCGAAGGCTCGATCTGCGTGCAGTAGAGCCACTCATTGTAGCTCCGAATCAGCAGCCAGTCGGGCTCGCTCGCACGAGCCGCCGACCAACTCTGACGATAAGTCATGCCGCCCTCGCGCGGGCGCACCCAGGCGACCTCTGCATCCTGATAGAGGCTGTCATCGTAGCCGGGCATCACCGTCGCCACCCACAACCGCGACGTCTGATGCGTCTGGTTCCAGGCACGCACGGCCTCTCCATAGGCGGGCAGCCGCGATCCCGACGGATCGCGCAGCTCGGGTTGCTGCAGGTAGAGACCGTCGAAGACGCTCAGGCTGTCGACCAGCGTTCCCTCCGCGATCCAGATCATCGCCCTGGAGGCATCCGTCCCGGCGCGCAGCGACTCCCATACCGAGAGGGGAAAGAGCTGCTGCCCGAGGAAGAAGATCACGGGACGCCCCTCCACCGACAGATACGCGCGGTTGGGCGCCAGATCCTCTCGCACCGCCGTTAGCGCCGCGACCACGTCATCCGGCGTGCGCAGGAAGGGGCCCGTCATGTCCAGAAGCACGGCGACCCCCATCCCCTGGCGGGCGGCACTGTCCAGGAGCAGCTCGAGGTTGGGCGCCGTCGGGTTGTCGGCAAGGCTGGGACCGTACCACAGCTGCACCAGGCCATCGAGGCCGGCGGCTTTCGCCTCCCGAACGTGCCGGTCGACGGCGGAGCCATCCGCCGAGACGTAGAGGTTCAGCGGCTGATCACAGGTGGGCTCCGACCAGGTAGACCAACCGTAGCTACCGTGATAGAGAGCCAGCACCAAGGGCACACCGGGAGCCTCATCGGCAGCGGCAGCCGGCCCACACGTGAGGCACGCCGCCGGCAGCGCCACCATCAGAAGCCGAACCAGGCGACGCAGACACGTTCGCCGCACCAAGCCCCTCCCCTTGAGAAAGACACCGCAGCACCACGAGTATAGATCAGCTGTGCCGCTACGCAACCATCTGGACACCCCAAGGCCAATCCGGTATAATCTGAGGGTAAGGTCTATTAAGGAGACATAAATGACAATACTACCGGAGGGATTGCGCGGCATAGTGGGTCCGGTCATCGGATTCATCCTTGGGCTGATCCCACTGATCCTGGTTCACGAGTTCGGGCACCTCATCATGGGCAAGCTGGTGGGCGTATGGGCCCGTGAGTTCGGCATCGGATACCCACCGCGCATCATCAAGCTCTTCCGCTGGCAGGAGACCGACTTCACCCTGAACTGGCTGCCGTTCGGCGGCTTCACCCGTTTTGAGGGCGAGGCCACCTTTGACGATGGCGAGGACCACACCGGTGACCCCGAGGTCAAGCAGCACAGCCTCTATGCCAAGGGCCCCTGGCAGCGCATCTTGGTCTATCTCGGTGGATCCATCGCCAACCTCTTGACCGCCTGGCTCATCGCGATCGTGATCTTCACCACCGGCATTCCCAAGGTGCAGGCCGTGATCACCGATGTGGCGCCCGACTCCCCGGCCCAAGCCGCGGCCCTCCAGGCAGGCGATGCGCTGATCGCCGTGAATGGAGAGGCGGTTGAGGGCACAGCCGAGCTGCAGGCAGCCATTGCAGTGAATGCAGGCGAGCCCACGGTCTTTACCGTCGATCGCGATGGCACCTCGTTTGAGGTCACGATCACACCGCGGGCCAACCCACCCGAAGGCCAGGGCGCGGTGGGCATCATCATCGGGGACCAGCAGATCGACGGAGCACTCACTCACTACCCGCTACCGCAGGCCGTGACCTACGGAACGCGGTACTTCGCGAACGTCGCCTCGATGACCGCGATGCTGCCCTTCTACATCGTGCGCATGAACATCCCCTTCGAGCAGGCCCGCCCGGTGGGCATCGTCGGCATCAGCCAGATCGCAGAGCAGAGCGTCAACCAGAGCATTGAGCAGAGCGCCCCCTATCCCTTCCTCAACATTCTCGTGCTGCTCAGTATCAGCCTGGGCATCTTCAACCTGCTGCCGATCCCGGCCCTGGACGGTGGGCGCATCCTGTTTGCCGTCATCGAGGCCATCCGCGGCAGGGCATTGACCCCAGAGCTCGAGGAGCGCATTCACCTCATCGCGCTGATGATCCTGGTCATCCTCTTTGTCGCGGTGACCGTGCTCGACATTGTCATGCCCGTGCAGCTGCAGTAGACCGGAAAGCCGAGAAGCCACGATGAGTGATTGGGACGAGCTGGATCTGGGATTGACCGTTAATAGCGAGGAGGCCGAACATTGGGCCTCCCTGTGGCGGGCTCTCGAGGAGGAGCGCATGATGCCCGAGGCCGAGCACCTAGGGCTGTTGTCGGGCCTGCTCGACGAGGACATCCTCCGCCTGAGAACCCTGTGGATGAAGCTTGCGCAAGTGGTACGCCTCGAACTGCTCATCGCCCTGGCACACCTGGCCGAAGCCGACTTCACGATGGACTTCTCCGCAGTCTTCAGAATTGCCCTGCGAGACCACGACGCCGACATCCGTGTCGTAGCCCTCAGAGGCCTCGGCGAGGTGGAGGACGTGCGCCTGGTCCCCGAGTTCGTCCATATGCTTGAACAGGATCCCTCCATCGAGGCCCGCCGCGCCGCAGCCGAGGGATTGGGCAAGTACGTGCTCCTCGGCGAGCTGCAGAAGCTGCGCCCCGACCCCTTCCGTCACACGGTGCTGGCGCTGTGCGACGCCTTCCTCGATCGCACGCAGGACCTGCTCGTGCGCCGGCGCGCGCTTGAGTCCATGGCCTATACCGGCGAGCACGGCGTGCCCGAGATCATCGAGAACGCCTATGCGGAGAGCGACGAGGGCATGCGCCATAGCGCCGTGATGGCGATGGGCCGCAGCGCGGACGCACGCTGGGGTGAGATCGTCCAGCGTGAGCTGCTCAGCCCCAGCCGCGAGATGCGCTTTGAGGCGACGCGCGCGTGCGGTGAGTTGCAGCTGCGCGAGTCGGTGAACGAACTGATCGCGCTGACCGACGACGTCGACGAGCGCATCCAGACGATGGCCCTGTGGGCCCTCGGGCAGATCGGCGGCAACCAGGCCAGAAGGACCCTCCAGCGCTTCGCCGGCAACAGCGACCAGGCCCTGGCAGGCGCCGCCGAGGAGGCGCTGCAGGAGTTGGAGTTCTTCCACGGCGATCTTTCCTCCTTCTTCGGGCCTCCCGAGCGCTATGACGGCGAGACCGACGGTGCGTGGCAGATGCCCGGACTCGGCGACCTTGTGGACGATGAGGAGGAGGCGCCAAACGCGGGCCGGCGCTATGCCGACCCGGATGAGGAGTCCGACGACGAAGAGGATCTCGACCTGTGGGATGACGATGACGAGAATGAGGTCGACGATCTTGATATCTGGGACATTATCGACGAGGACGATGACGACGAGTGGGACTGACGTCCCCAACCGAGCCGAACCCGCCCTCCGCCAGGCGATGAGCAGGCGCTGGGTGTGGGCCTTCGTCCTGTGTCTGGCCTACCTGGTCACGCCCATCACAGCGCGTGCGGACAGTCCGCAGTTCGACCTCGTCTATACCTTCGGACAAGCAGCCTCCTTCAGCGTCGTCTTCCCGGAAGGCCACGACCTGGAGGACGCCGCCCTGTACCTGCAGGTCAATGCGAGGCATAGCGAGAGCTACCCCGCCGAGGTGGACGGCACCCGCGCCACCCTCACCCGCGACCTCACCGCAATGCCGCTGCCGCCTTTCGCCGACATCGGCTACTGGTGGGGCTACACGCTATCCGACGGGACCCGCGGCGAGACCAATCGGGACACCTTTCAGTACCTCGACAACCGCTACGCTTGGCAGACAGCCGAGGGGGAGGGGGTGACCATCTACTGGGTCACGGGTGAGCGCCTCACCATGGCCCAGGCCCTGGAGACGGCGGAGAGTGCCCTCAGGCGCATCGCTGAGGTGCTCGAAACCACGCCGGAGCGGACCACCCGGATCTTCATCTACCCGTCACAACACGACCTGGCCTCGGCGATGCAGCTCGCGGGCTTTGAGTGGGTGGGCGGCGTCGCCGATCAGGAACTGGGCATCGTGCTGGTCGCCATTCCGCCCAACGCTGAAGGGCTCCTGGCGATGAAGCAGGACATCCCCCACGAGCTCACCCATCGCGTGCTCTACGATAAGTTGGGACCGGAGGGCTATGCCTCGCTCCCAACATGGCTCGACGAAGGACTGGCGGTGACCTTCGAAGAGCGCCCCGAACCCTCACGGGCGATCGTGCTGGAGGAAGCCCTGCAGCTCGGGACCCTGATCCCACTCCCCGAGCTCTGTCTGCCCTTCCCCGAGGAGTCGGAACGGGCCTATCTGGCCTACGCCCAGAGCGCCAGCGTCGTCTCATACCTCAGACAGACCTATGGCTGGTCCAGCCTCCGCGATCTCGTGGCGGCGTACGGCGACGGCAAGGCCTGCAATCGGGGGCTCCAGGACGTGCTGCAGGTGCAGCTCACCGAGCTGGAGAGCGCCTGGCGCGCCTGGCTGATACCCAGCGCCCCCACCGAGACCGCCGCAGCCGTGCCGGGAGCCGTCGAGGCGCCGTGGCGGACGGCAGCCCCCTGGCTCTTGCTCCTGACCGCCATGCTGCTCCCCGGATTCGCCCTCGTCGCCTTCAGGCGACGCTGACGACCATCTTTTCGGAGGAGGACATCCTATGATCACCCAACACCACACCGTCGATCTATGCGTCGTCGGCGGCGGGCTCTCAGGATTATGTACAGCGGTCGCTGCAGCACGCCACGGTGCTAAGGTCGTCCTGATGCAGGACCGCCCGGTCCTGGGCGGAAACGTCTCCTCCGAGATCCGCATGTGGATCTGCGGCGCCCACGGGCCGGACAACCGCGAGACCGGCATCATCGAGGAGATCGAGCTGGAGAATCGCTACCGCAACCCCCTGCGCAACTTCTCCATCTGGGACAGCGTGCTCTACGAGAAGGTCCGTTTTGAACCCAACATCACGCTCCTGCTCAACTGCTCCTGTAATGGTGCCACGATGGACGGGGACCGGATCGCGTCCGTCAAGGGCTGGCAGCTGACCACCGAGACCTGGCACGTCGTCGCGGCCGATCTCTTCGCCGACTGCTCGGGTGACAGCATCCTCGCCCCGCTCACCGGTGCCCCCTACCGCATGGGCCGCGAGGCGCGCGCCGAGTTCGACGAGGACATCGAACCCGAGGAGGCCGACCGCAAGACGATGGGGATGAGCTGCCTGATCCAGGCGCGCGAGACCGACCGTCCACAGCCCTTTATTGCGCCGGCGTGGGCCAACGTCTACGAGACCTGTGACGACCTCCCCTTCCGTGACCATGCCCTTCCCAGGAGCAACTTCTGGTGGATCGAGCTGGGCGGCGAGCAGGACACCATCTGCGACACGGAAGATATCCGCGACGAACTCCTCAAGGTCGCCTTCGGGGTCTGGGACCACATCAAGAACCGCGGCGACCACGGCGCCGACACCTGGGCCCTCGATTGGGTCGGCTTCCTGCCCGGCAAGCGCGAGAGCCGCCGCTACGAGGGCGATGTGATCGTGACCCAGAACGACGTGCGTGCCGAGGGACGGTTCGAGGATCTGGTGGCCTACGGCGGTTGGACGATGGACGACCACCATCCGGGCGGCGTCGCCTGGCAGGGCGAGCCGACCATCTTCCACCCCGCCCCCTCGCCTTTCGGCCTGCCCTACCGGGCGCTCTATTCGCGCACCGTGGCCAATCTCCTCTTCGCGGGCCGCAACATCAGCGTCACCCACGCCGCGATGAGCGCCACGCGCGTGATGGCGACCTGTGCGACGGTGGGCCAGGCGGTGGGCACCGCGGCGGCGATCGCCGTGCGCGAGGGACGGCTGCCGCGCGAGATCTATCCCGATCACATGGACGAGCTGCAACAGACACTGATGGACGATGACTGCTATCTGCCTTGGCACACGCGCCGGGTGTCCGACCTTACGCAGCAGGCCACCCTGACCGCCTCGGAGGGCGATCCCGAACCGTTGCGCAACGGGCTGGACCGCCCGATCGGCGGGGACGATAACGGCTGGACCGCCGGCTTGGGTGCTTGGGCCCAGGTTCGCTTCGCTGCCCCAACCCGGGTCACGGCGGTGCGCTTCACCTTCGATAGCGACTTGAACCGGCCCGAGAAGAACGCCCCCGCCAATATCCCGCTGGACATGCCGCCGGTCGCGCCCCCCGAGACACTGGTGCGCGCCTTCAGGGTCGAGGCCCTCGATGGCGACGACCGGTGGGCGACCGTCCTGCACCTCGATAACAACTACCAGCGCCTGGTGCGGTTGCCGGTCGATGTGACCACCCGCGCCCTGCGCTTCATCCCCGAGGCGACCTGGGGCGCGTCCACAGCCCACGTCTTTGCGTGGGACGTGGATGGAGGCTAGCCACCAGATCGGCCCTCCCGAGAGCTCACCAGATGCGACGCGTCTGAACCGGAGGTGACCTTGAAACTCGCAATGATGGCAAGTGGTGTGGGCAGCATCGTCGAACCTGACGAACTGCGTTCGCTAGGGTTTGACGCGGTACAGATGTTCTTCGGATCGGGGCCGGACGGCGACAGGGAGGATCCGCCCGTCGCTGAGATCGATGCGTTCCTGCGTCAGACGGACGTAGCGCTCGCGGCGATGACCCTCCACGTCGACTTGGTCGCTGCCGGCGGGGCCGTGCAGGCCGACGTCGCGCGGGCCATCCGGTGCATCGAGAAGACAGCGGCCCTCGAGGGTCGTTTCGGCGACCACGAGACCCCCGTCCTCATCTGGCACCCTTCAGCCTATCCTGACGGGCCGGAAGTCGATGACCGGCGGGTCTTTGACGGGCTCTGCCGGGCCTTGGCAGCAGTCGCTGAGGCCGCGGAGCACGCCGGCGTCCGGGTCGCCGTCGAGATCACCCGCTCCGGCAGCATCGGCAGCGCGGAGAGCTTCCTGAGGCTCAAGGATGTGGTCGCCTGCGATGCGCTCGGTGTCTGCATAGACGCCGCCAACTTCACGCCCGACCGCACCCCGTTGGAGCGCGCTGTCCGGATGCTTGGCCCTCACACGATCATCGCCCACGGGAAGGACGTGCGCTTCGACCCGACCGGTCTCGTCGCGGATTACGGCCCCATCGAGTCGGGGACGCTCGATGTCCTCGCCTATCTCCGCGCCCTCCAGGCTGACGCACCCGTCCCCTACTTCGTCCTCGAATACTACCATGACCGTCAGGAGCTCTTGAGGGCACGCGATATCGTCAACCATTCACTGACTCTCATCCGGCGGTGAGCGCCGGACGCGTGCCGGCAACCCGCGCGGCGTAGCAGAGATAGCAGCTGACGGGACTTAGCCTGGAGGCTATACGATGACCCTTATCCTATCCTGCCGCGATGACAACGACCTGCTTGCCGTGCTCAAGGACAACCGTTTCGACGTCCACCACGTCACGGACGCCGAAGCCGCGCTCAACGCCGCGACGCGCGGCGATGGGTTGCTCCTCCTTGCCGACCCATCCCCCGAGGCCGACAACATCCCCATCGACCCCGCGATCTACGCGGCCGCCGCCGACCGGGGCGTGCGGCTCTACATCGAATGCCCGGTGGCCCTGCCGGGATACAACATCGGCGCGCCGCAGGAGACGACGTGGGAGCGGGTGGTCGTGGCCTCCGCTGCCTTCACGCCTGATCTGCAGAGACGGCGCATCCTGACCATCCATAGCACGCCTGTGCTGACGCTTTCGGCGACCGAGGAGGGCGCGGGACGGCCTGAGGTCCATCTCGTCCTCGCTCGCGTCGCCGGGTTCGATACGGCGGTCTATGGACTGCCCGATGCGGTCACGCCCCTGCTCCTGGAGGACCGCCACCGCCCCTGGCTGATCGCGTGCGCGCCGCTCAGCCGTTTCGTGACCGGACGCTACGCGCCCACCGAGGCCTGGTCCGCCGTCTGGCGCCGGATCATCGGGTGGCTCTCTCCGGCGTGCAGGGTCGGCCGGCTGCACTTCACGCCGACGGTCCGCCCCAGCTTCCCGCCCGGGGCCACGCTGCCCGCCGACGTCGAGCTGACGGCGCTGCAGCGCGGCATCGCCTGGTATGCTAGCGCCCGCCTCTTCATCCATCCCACCTGGCAGGCCGAGGCGCAGCACCGCCTTGACACCTTCCCGGACGGCACGGGACCTGGACCCGATCGCGGCTGGCCCGTGGGCGACGGCACCCTGGGGATGATCGAGGGCGCCGGATCGCGCATCCACCCCGACGGCACGCAGGATTGGCGCTACCACGTGCGCTATGATTGCGTCGGCGAGGCCGCGATGGCGATGGCGGCGGCAGGTGCGCTGCTCGGTGATACCGGGGCCCGCGACATCGCGACCAACCTGAATGAGCACATCTTCGACCACTCCATAGCCGCCCAGGGGCCGCGCGCGGATCCCGAGAGCCCCTCCTATGGCCTGATCTCCTGGGCCTCGCAGCCGCCCGCCGACGGCGTCTACTACGGCGACGATAACGCCCGGCTGATGCTGGCGACGATGGCCTCATCAGCCTTCCTCAACTCGCAGCGCTGGACCGCGCCGCTGCTGCGCTGCCTGCTGGCGAACCTGCGCACCACCGGCCCCCTGGGCTTCCGCGGCTGGCGCCTCGACGAGGCCAAGCTCCAGACCCAGGGATGGCGCACCTTCTGGGAGGAAGAGCGCCTTCACTACGCCCCCCACTATGAGGCCTGGCTGTGGGCGTGCTTCCTCTGGGCCTATCGGCAGACGCACCTCAGCCCGTTCCTCGAGCGAGCCTCCGAGGGCATCCGCCGGACGATGGCTGCCTACCCGGCAGCGTGGCGCTGGACCAACGGGCTGCAGCAGGAGCGGGCGCGGATGCTCCTGCCCCTGGCCTGGCTGGTCCACCTCGCCGATACACCGGAGCATCGGTCCTGGCTCAGGCGAATTGCCGATGATCTGCTGAGCCGCCAGGATCCGTCCGGCGCCATCTGCGAGGAGCTGGGCCCGGCGGGGCTCGGCGCTTACGCCCCCCCGCAGACCAATGAGGCCTACGGCACCAGCGAGGCGCCCCTCATCCAGGAGAACGGCGACCCGCTGAGTGACCTGCTCTACACCACGAACTTCGCCTTCGTGGGTCTCCACGAGGCTGCGGCGGCGACGGGGGAGCCACGCTACAGCCGGGCCGCCGACCGCCTTGCTGACGCCCTCTGCCGCATCCAGGTGCGGTCGGATGCCCATTCGGAGCTGGATGGCGGCTGGTTCAGGGCCTTCGACGTCCGACGCTGGGAGTATTGGGCGAGCAATGCCGACGAGGGTTGGGGCGCGTGGTCCATCGAATCCGGCTGGACCCAGGGCTGGATCACCACCGTCCTCGCGCTGCGCCGCATGGGCACCTCTCTCTGGGCCCTCACCCAGGACATCCACGTCGCGGACCGGCTCCCGGCGCTTCTGCCGGTGATGCTGCCCGACGAAACGGCGGGATGACGATGACCTATCGCGAGCGGCTTGAGCGCTGGGCGCAGGTCCCGCCTTGGACCGTCACCGCCTTCGTCGCCGCCTTCTACCTGCTCTTCACCCTCGTCGCGCTCGGCCTTCACAACTGGGACCCACTGTGGTTTGCCTGGATCGGCGAGAGATACGCCCAGCTCGACCCGGGCGGGAGGCTGGGCTATGACGGGCAGTTTGTCCACTACATCGCGACGCTGGGCAAGGCGGCGATCCCCCACCTGGACAGCCCGGCCTATCGCTTGCAGCGGATCCTGCTGCCCCTCATCGCCCGGGGCCTCCACCTGATGACGGGCGTGCCGATTGCTTGGGCGGTTCCCCTGATCAACTTCGTCGCCATCGTGCTGCTGACCGATGGTCTCGCTACGTGGCTGGCCTCGCAGGAGAGGTCACCCTGGTTTGCCCTGACGATCTCGCTCTACGTCGGGGTGTTGATGGCCTACTCCCGCAATCTCACCGAGCCCCTGGCCCTCTGCCTCGCGGCATGGGGTGTGCTCCTCTGGGATCGCCAGCGTTACCCCGGCTCAGCGCTCCTGCTGGCGCCGGCCTTTCTCACCAAGGAGATCACGGCCCTCTTCGCCGCCGGCCTCGTCTGTTCCGCCCTGGCGCGACGCGACCTCAAGGCTGCACTGTGGCCCTCGCTCGCGCTCCTCCCCCTGCTGCTGTGGGAGGGCTATCTGACCGCCGCCTTCGGCCGGCTCCCTTTCCGCTCCGGCCCCTCGCTGGAGCCCGTCCTGGTCTCCGGCATCGTTCCCCACCTGACCTCCGATCCCGGTCGCATCTCCGCCTTTCTGCTCGCCGGTCTGCCCGCCGTGCTGCTGCTCCCGATCTCCCTCGCCGTGCTCCGGGCGCGAGGATTGAGCTCGACCGCACCCTGGCTGACGGCGTTCAACGCCCTCTTTGTGCTGCTCTTGCCGCTGAATGTCTACGACCACATCATGCACGCAGGCCGCAACGCGGGCGGGCTGCTGCTGGCCCTGACCTTTCTCTTACCACTACTCGACCGGCGACTGCGAACGCTGGCTTGGCTCGGCGCGGTGCTGCCGACCCTTGTGTGGCTCATCCCCATCCTGAGATGGGCGCCCTGGTTGTCCCGGATCTGATTCGCTAGCGAAGCGAGGCATCGTGACATCATCGAACCCACCCATCAGAATCGCTGTGCTGACCGACGTCCACCATGGCGGCACCGGGCCCCTGGCCCAACGCCGCGGCGAGATCGCCGACATCCTTCTCCTGCGGGCCGTCCACCGGCTCAACCGCCTGATCCGGCCCGATGTGGTCGGGGTTCTGGGGGATCTCCTGGATGACGGTGACGCCGATGGGGCGCACGAACGCCTCGTCGAGCTGCGCGCCATCTTGGACCTGCTGACCGCGCCCACCCTCGTCCTGCCCGGCAACCACGATGGCGACCCGGAGGCCTTCTACCGCGTCTTCGCCCGCCCCCCCGATGTCGTCGATATCGCCGGCGCGCGCTTCCTGCCCTTCGTGGATCCCGAGGCGCCCGGCTACAACGCCACCCGCCGTGCACCGGACCTCGAGCGTTTCCGGCAGGCGCGGTGCGGGCATACCGGGCCGATCGTGGCCCTGCAGCACGTCTGCCTCGTGCCTCCGGAGCGCGTGGACGTACCCTACAACTACACCAACGCGCCCGCCATCATCGCGGCGATGGCAGCGGCAGGCGTCACCCTCTCCATCAGCGGGCACCACCACGCCAGATCGCCCCTGATCCGCACCGAGGCCACGAGCTTCGTCACGGCGCCGGCCCTCTGTGAGGCCCCCTTCCGCTTCACGCTCATCACGCTGGAGGACGGCGTAGCGACCTGTGAGGATCATCAATTGGCGATGCCCGCCCATCTCAACCTGGTCGACCACCACGTGCACACCCAGCTCGCCTATTGCAGTGAGAACATGGACGTCGATCGGGCGATCGGCCTGGCCCGCGACATGGGGCTCGCCGGCCTCGGCTTCGCCGAGCACGCCGGACAGCTTCGCTTCCCGATCGGGCAGTACTGGGGCGGCGATTGGGGCCCGATCGGCATCGCCGGGGCGCAGGCGGAGCACGACCGCATGGCCCAGTACCTCGCCCTGAAACAGCGCGCCGCCGGCGATGCCGATGTCCGCTTTGGCCTCGAGGTCGATATCGACGACCACGGTCACCTCCTGCTGCAGCCCGGGGATCGCGAGAGCGTCGACCACCTCATCGGCGCCGTCCACCGGACGCCGCACAGCTCGCAGCGTCCGCCATCGCTGGAGGTGCTCGCCGACGAGTTCATGGCGCTCACAGCCAGGCTGATCACGTCCGGCATCGACATCCTCGCCCATCCCTTCCGCCTCTTCCGGCGTGCAGGGCTGACGCCGCCCGATCATCTCTACCGTCCGGTCGCGGCGCTGCTTCGCAAACACCACGTAGCCGCCGAACTCAACGTCCACACCAACGCGCCGCCCCTCGACTTCGTGCGTCTCTGTCTGGAGATGGAGATCCCCATCTCGCTGGGCAGCGACGCCCACAACCTCTATGAGGTCGGCGAATTCGCCAGTCACCTGCAGCTACTGGCAGCTGCGGGCTTCGACGGCGATCCGGCAGACATCCTCGTGCCGCTCGGACCGGCATGACCACGGAGGAAACGATGACGGGCTCACGTGCGTGGCACTATCTCCTGATGGCCCTGGTCGCCCTGGCGGCTCTGCGCCTCGCCAGCTTTGTCGCCACCTTCGGCGGCGAGAGCCTTCAGATGGACTTCTCGGCCTTCTACACGGCAGGCGAAGCGCTCAACGCCGGCCTATCACCCTACCAGAACCACGTCCAGGCCTCGCCCGGAATCTGGGACGGCGTCGACCGCTACCAACACAGCCGCTTCCTCTATCCGCCCCTGGTAGCCACACTCTTCCAACCCGTCGCGCATCTGCCCTATCACGTGGCCAAGGTCGCCTGGATGGTCGTGGGGCTCCTCGCCCTCATCGGCGCGCTCCTCCTGGCCATGCGCCTCATCGGCGTCAGGCTGAGCGAGCCGGCTGCGTGGATCACCTGGCTGGTCGCGCTCACCTTCCACCCCCTCCTCACCTTCCTGGAGCGCGGGCAGATCGACAGCCTGACGCTCCTGCTGCTCACCGCCGCGATCGCCCTGCTCTGCACGCGACGGCGCGAGGGGACGGCGGGGCTCCTGATCGCCGCCGCCACCCTGCTCAAGCTGCACACGGTGCTGCTGCTCCCCTTCCTCGTGCTGCGCAGGCGCCGGCGCGCCCTCATCGGCTACGCCATCGGGGGCGTGCTCATCCTCGTGCTCTCTCTCATCCTCAACGGTCCCAACAGCAACGAAGAATCTGGAATCTTCGCACTGGCACTGAGGGGAGTCAACGAAAGGGCACAACATCAGCGTAATTGAGATGTGGGACAGATTCCCCACTCAGGGCTGGAAAAGGGCGCTCTGATTGCATATCTTCCCCATT
>JAXGUU010000079.1:0-13146 GCA_040774145.1 Anaerolineae bacterium | reverse complement strand
GTCAACGTCCTGGGGAGTCAGGCGCAGCGCATCGCCGACGGCTATATCCTGATGCAGGCCGGGCCCGAGATCGGCGTCGCCTCCACCAAAGCCTTTACCACGAGCCTTGTCGACCTCTACCTGCTGGCGCTGGCGCTGGGCGAGCTGCGCGGGACGCTCTCCGGCGCCTCGCTGCGTGAGTACGTGGACGCGCTGGCGCGGCTGCCGGATCTGATGGGGCAGGTGTCGGAGATGGATGATCGTTACGATGACCTGGTCGAGGCCTTCCATCGACGCGAGCACTTTCTCTACTTGGGCCGTGGTATCAACTACCCGATCGCGCTGGAGGGGGCACTCAAGCTCAAGGAGATTTCCTACATCCACGCTGAAGGGTACCCGGCGGGGGAGATGAAGCATGGACCGATCGCGCTGATCGACAAAGTGATGCCGGTGGTGACCATCGCGACGCGGGACCACGTCTATGACAAAATGATCAGCCAGATCGAGCAGGTGAAGGCGCGCGGCGGCATCGTCATCGGGCTTGTGCAGGCCCACGACACCGTGGCGCGCAGCAAGGCCGACTACGTGCTCGAGGTACCTGAGGCGCCGCCCTTCCTGGCGCCGGTGCTCAACGTCATCCCGCTGCAGTGGCTGGCCTACGCCATCGCCGTACGTCGTGGCGCGGACGTCGATCAGCCACGGAACCTGGCGAAGAGCGTGACGGTGGAGTAGGGGCCGGCAGTGCAACGACGTCGTCGCGGCCTGTAGCGTAAGCCACCAACTTGCGCTACAGGCCAGATGCCATGGTCTCGTCGGCGATTACCCCAACAGCCCGAGGAAGCTCAAGACCGACGCGAGTACGGTGCCGGGCCCCGTCGATTCGCCGATCCGCAGCACGAAGGTCAGCAGCAGCACGCCGCTGGCGATGCCTAATGACCACCAATCCATCGCCTTCCACTTGGGTTCGCGCCTCACCATGATGTCCCTCCCTGTGCACCCAATGACTAGATCGTATGTTCTATGTCCCCATTATACTAGAACTTGCGTTCTAGCGCAAGGGGGAATTTGCCGATCTTCCCTCCCTGTTTTGCACTTCCCAGCATTCCGGGTACCCTGTGAGCAGTGATGGGATGGGGCGCGCTGCCGCTCCTGTCCCGTGTGAGTCTTCCCAACATTCGACGTTCAAGGAGGCATGATGCGCAAAGAGATCCTAGCCAAGAAGGGTGCTGCCCCTGTGGGCCCCTACTCCCAGGCGATTGTGGCCGATGGACCGCTGGTCTTCGTCTCAGGTCAGGGGCCGGTCGATCCCGCGACGGGCCAGATCAGGCCGGGTGGTATTGCCGAGCAGGCGGAGCAGGTGTTCGAGAACCTCGCCACGATCCTCGAGGCGGCGGGTAGCTCGTGGGAGCATGTGGTGCGCGTGGGCATCTTCCTCGCCGATATGAACGACTTCGCCGAGATGAACGGTGTCTATCAGCGTTACCTCACGAAGCCTTATCCGGCTCGCACGACCGTCCGCACGGGCCTCCCGATGTCCGGGATGCTGATCGAGGTGGACTGCATCGCCGTGGTGCCCCAGGACTAGACGATGATGCGTGCCGACCCGTTGGAGACGCCGGCGGTTATCGTCGACCTCGACCGCGTTGCGGCGAACATCGCCCGGCTGCAGCAGTATCTGGATCGGCATGGGATCGTCAACCGCCCGCACATCAAGACCCACAAGGTGCCCGAGATCGCACACTTGCAGGTGGAGGCGGGGGCGGTGGGCATCACGTGCCAGAAGGTCAGCGAAGCGGAGGTGATGGCCGACGCCGGGATCGACGATATCTTCATCCCCTACAATATCCTGGGGGCGACCAAGCTGGAGCGGCTGATGCGCCTCGCGGCGCGCATCCGGTTGAGTGTCACGGCGGATTCCACGGTCACGGTACAGGGTTACGCCGAAGCGGCACACGCCGCAGGGCGGGAGCTCACGGTGCTGGTGGAGTTTGACAGCGGCACGCGGCGCTGTGGGGTGCAGTCGCCTCACGAGGCCGCCGCACTGGCCCGGGTGATCGCCAGGTCGCCCGGGCTGCATTTCGGCGGCTTGATGACCTTTCCTCACAATGCTGCCAGTGACATCTTCGTGCGCGAGACCCGGGCGCTTCTGAAGGCGGAGGACCTGGCCATCGAGTGCGTGAGTTACGGCGGTACGCCCGGCGTGTGGGCGGCCCACGAGCGGACCGAGGTCACCGAATACCGCGCGGGTACCTATGTCTATGGTGACCGCGCGATGCTCAAGGCGGGCGCTATGACACCGGATCAGGTCGCGCTGAGCGTGGTTTGCACGGTCGTGAGCCGGCCCACGGCAGAGCGTGGGATCCTTGACGGCGGGAGCAAGACTTTCTCATCGGATCTGATGGGGCTCGAGGGGCACGGCTTGATCCTGGAGTATCCCGAGGCGCGCTTCTACGGCATGTCGGAGGAGCACGGACATGTCGACTTCTCGGCCTGTGAACGCCGTCCGGTGATCGGCGAGCGGGTTACGGTCATGCCCAACCACGTCTGCCCCGTGAGCAATCTCTTCGATGCGGTCATCGGCGTTCGGGCGGGACAGGACCCGGTGCTGCTGCCCGTGGCAGCTCGCGGGCAGGTGTGGTAGCCGACTCGGGTGGCGTGAGGACGGCGTGGGTTGGAGGGCCGCGCCAGGCTGGTAGGGAGTCCTTCAGCGAGCCTCGTCTTCCTCAGGTGTCTGGTCGACTGTACCCAGCAGCGCCCGGGCGAAAATGAGGTAGCCGGTGTGGGCGACCATCCGGTCGACGGGCCTCAGGCGAGCCGGGACGGGCTTGTAGGGACGGAGCAAGAGCTCCTCGACCTCGGTGAAGCCGAAGGGGCGCATCTCGAGGTTGCGCAGCAGCACGCCGACCTGGTTGATCGTGGGCACCAGGCTGCAGAAGAAGCCGCCGCCGCGCAGCGCTGCGTGGACTTGGGTGAGATAGAGCCACGGCTCGCGTACATCAAGCACCGCGACATCGAGGTCGCGCTCATCGAAGCCCTCCGCAATATCGCGGGTCTTGAAGGTGACGTAAGCGTCCAGCCCCACGCGGGCGAGGTTCTTCTCGGCGATCGCCTGGATCTCGGGGCGCACCTCGTAGCTGTAGACGTGGCCCTGGGGCTGCACCATCCGTGCCAGTGCGAGCGTCAGGCCACCACTACCCGTGCCGGCTTCCAGTACGCGGGTGCCCGGCCCGATGTTCATCTTCATCAGCATGTAGCCGATCTCTTTGGGGTAGATGATCTGGGTGGCGCGGTGCACATCACGGATCATCTCGTCGAGTGAGGGCGGCAGGATCGTGTAGGCGTAGCCCATATGGGTTTCGACGCTTTCACCCCAGCGTCTGCCGATCACGTCGCTGTGGTTCAGCACACCGTGATGGGTCTGATACTCAAGGCCCGGTTGCATCCGTACAATGGCGGGTTTGCGATCCTGCCCGCTGAGGAGGACGAGGTCGCCTGCCGTTACGACGGCGGGGTCGTATGCATCGCTCTTAACTTGATCTTGGGTCGTATCTGATGGTGACAAGGTCTGTTCCTGACGTTCGTGGTCCCAAGTAGACGGGACGCGCCTGAGCACAGCATCGGGCCTGCGCGTCCCACTCGACTTCTTTTTACAATTCGCTGCAAAGGCATTATAATCAATGCACGATAGACCTGCAACCTGATGGGGGGCACTATGCCTGACGAACGCATCGATCGTATGGCAATTACCATTGTCGATGGGGGACAGTCCAAGGACCTTTTGAAGGCCCTGAACGAGCGGAACTTCCCGGCGACCACCCTGGATGCTGTAGGTGGGTTCCTACACGAGGCGATGGTGACGCTGGTGATCGGTATGCCCGAGTCCCGCCTGCCGCTCTTCTTCTCCCTGATCCGCGAGAAGTGTCCCAGCCGCATCCGTTACGTGCCGATGGGCGTTGAGTTATCGCTTTCACCCGGCTATCCGATGATGATCGAAGCACGCGTTGGCGGTGCGACGGTCTTTGTGTTGCCGGTCGAGCGCTTCGTGCAACTGTGAGGAGAGCAGAGATGAAACTGGTTATTGCGATCGTCAAAGACTCTGATGCCATGGATGTTTCAGATGCCCTCGTTGAGAACGACTTCCGCATGACGCGCATTGCGAGCACGGGCGGATTTCTGCGTCGGGGGTACGTGACCCTGCTGATCGGGCTTGAGGAAGAGCAGATCGAACTGCTCTTCGCCACGATCCAATCGGCCTGCCGACCGCCGGAGAACCCCAACGAGCACAAGGCAACGATCTTCGTCCTGCCGGCCGAGGACTTTGTCCAGCTCGGCTAAGCCGGCGAGGCAGTGAGGCGTGACGGAGAAGGTAGAGCAGCGAGCTTACCACGGCAGCCTCAATCCTAGAGACCTGGCGCGCGCCCTGGTGGTGCGGTTTGATGCTGGAGAGACCAACGCGCATTGGATGCTGGGCGAGGCCGGGCGTGCTGTCGTGCAAATACAGAGCCGCCAGGTCGAGCGGGGTGACCCGATGACGGCGGTCACGGTTCAGATTGCGCCCACGCCAACCGGCTTAGTTGTGTCGGTCAGCGAACAGAAGGTGCTGAGCGTCGCGGCAGATATGGCCCGCCGCGGTGTGCAGGCTTGGCTGAACCCGGTCCGGTTGTTGGGCGATCTGGACAACATCGCCCGCAATGTACGCTGGCTGGGTCTGCATTCGGAGGTCTGGACGGTGGTCGACGAGTATGGGCGGACGCATGGAGGTGCGCGCGGCGCAGCGGGCGTCCTGACCCATGTGGCTTGCCCGTACTGCGGTACGCCCAACGACGTCGGCACCCACAACTGTAGATCGTGTCTTGCCCCGCTTGCTGAGGCGCAGCCCGTTGTCTGCGGGCGATGCGGATTCCTCAGTGAGCCCCAGGCCCAACTCTGCGTCAACTGTGGTGCGACCTTGTGAGGCGATGGCGTGAGGCATAACATCCGTGTTCTGATCGCGAAACCCGGCCTGGATGGCCATGACCGCGGGGCCAAGGTCGTTGCCCGCGCGCTGCGCGATGCCGGTATGGAGGTGATCTATACCGGTCTGCGTCAGACCCCCACGATGGTGGCTGAGGCCGCGCTGCAGGAGGATGTGGACATCGTCGGCCTCTCGATCCTCTCCGGCGCGCACATGGCTCTGGTTCCCCGAATCATGGAGGCCCTGCGCCGGCGTGGTCTGGGCGACATTCCGGTGTTCCTCGGCGGCATCATCCCCAGTGACGACCTTCCTGAGCTGCGCGCGATGGGTATTACCGCGGTGTTCGGTCCCGGGACCGAGACTCGGGCGATCATCGACCATATCCGGGAGACGCTGCGAGGCCGCGCTGGTGTCACAGGCACGTAGGCGCTCGCCGGACGGCCCTGAGCTGGCGACGGCGGCGTTGAACGGCGACCGCCGCGCAAAGGCCCGGCTCCTCACCTTAGTCGAGAACGGTCATCCCGAGGGCAGGATCGCCCTGGCAACGCTCTTCCCCAGAGCGGGCCGGGCGCACATTGTCGGTTTCACAGGCTCGACCGGCGCGGGTAAAAGCACCCTGGTCGGTCATGTGGCCCGCGAACTCCGCAGCCGAGGGCTCAAGGTGGCGGTGGTTGCCGTCGATCCGAGCAGTACCCTTTCCGGCGGTGCGCTCTTGGGCGATCGGCTCCGCATGCGCGATCTCTTCGAGGACCCCGATGTCTTCATCCGTAGTATGGCCTCACGCGGGCATCCCGGTGGGATCGCCCATGCGACGCGTGATGTGGTGACGGTGCTGGACGCATTGGGAACGCCGGTGATCCTGCTCGAGACGGTGGGCGCAGGCCAGGGGCAGGTCGATGTAGCCCGCCTGGCGCACACGGTGGTGCTGGTTGAGGCGCCGGGTATGGGCGACGACGTTCAGGCTCTGAAGGCCGGTCTGATGGAGGTCGCCGATATCATCGTGGTCAACAAGTCGGACCGACCCGAGGCGCGCCGGACACTCCAGATGCTACGCAGTGTCCGGCTGGAACGACCACAGGCGGAAGCCGCCGAGGCCGACGCCGCGGTTGACTGGGAGGTGCCGATCTTGGAGGTTAGCGCCTTGGAGGATCGCGGGATCGACGATCTGGTCGCGGCGATGGACAGCCACCGCGATTACCTTGAGGTGAGCGGTCTGTGGCAGTCCATGCGGGTCGCCCATGTCAGAGCGGAGGTTGCGACCTGGCTACAGCGTCACCTGCAGGAGCTGATCGACACGTGGTTGGATGAGATGGCCCTAGATGCTGCTGTCGGTTCGGTGCTCAGCGGCGACCAAGATCCCGAAACGGTCGCCCGAACCCTGTTGCGGGATCTCCTGGATGGTATGGCGACGGAGGCCCGGACGACGGGACAGACGGAGGAGGAGGTATGACGAACGTGAGATGTTATGGTGAAATCGTGTTGTACGCGGGAACCGGCTCTCCTGATCTCGCCTCTCAAATCGCAGAGAACTTAGACCGCAGGCTGTGTGAGCGCGAGGTGATCACCTATCCGAACAGCAATCTCTTCGTGCGGCTGGGCTCAAGTGTCCGAGGTCAGGATGCCTTTATCATCCAGACGACCTCGGCCCCGACCAACGATAATCTCATGGAGTTGCTGATCTTTATCGAGACGCTGAAGCGGGCGTCGGCGGGACGCGTCACCGCCGTCATCCCCTATCTGGGCTATGCACGCTCTGACAAGAAGGACCAACCGCGCATCCCCATCACGGCCCGCCTGGTCGCTGATATGATCCAGATCGCCGGCGCGGATCGGTATCTCACACTCGATCTGCACTCAGGGCAGATTCAGGGCTTTTTCAGTATCCCCGGTGACGTGATCACCGCCTTTCCACTGTTGGCGGACTACATACGCAAGAAAGACCTCCACAATGCGGTGGTGGTGGCGGCGGACCTGGGCTTTGCCAAGAAGGCCCGAGCCTTTGCGACCGAACTCGATCTCCCCGTCGCCTTTGTCGAGAAGCGCCGGGTGGATACTCACACGGAGGTTCTGACCGTTATCGGTGACGTCGAGGGGATGGATTGCATCATCGTGGATGACGAAGTGGACACCGCCGGTACCATCTGCGACGCGGCAACGGCGCTGGCGAAGGATGGGGCCCACGATATCTATGGCTGCTTCGTCCACCCGATCCTCTCCGCTGACGCCCACGAGACGCTCAGGCGGCATCCCTTCAAGGAGCTGGTGATGACCAATTCGGTCCCCATCCCGCCCGAGAAGCTGCTGCCGAATATGACGGTGATCTCCGTATCGTCCTTGATCTCAGGCGTGATCCAACGGGTGCATCAAGGACGCAGCGTCGGGGAGATGTTCGACCCCTATCACGGCTATAGCTGATAGCGGTTGGCCTCAGGCCTCCACCATCGCGCGGGCAGCCTCCCGGATCGCGGTGAGCTTGTAGGGTCGGCTCCAGCGGTTCACCGGCAGCAGATCCCAGATCCTGGCCCGCGTATGGCTGATCCAGCGCTCCATGCTCGCCAGGCACGTGACCATGCCGCCGCCGCTGCCCCCGGCTGCCGCCACGGCGAGCACGGGCTTGCCGGCGAGACAGCTCTCCTCGCCGCGCGTGGCCTCGCAGCGGCGCAGCCGGTCGGTGAGGGCCTTGGCCGATTCACTCATCTCGCCCCAATAGACGGGGGTCACCAGGACCAGGGCGTCGGCGGCGCAGATCCGGGCGTGCAAAGCCTGGAAATCGTCCTCGACCTGGCAGCTGTGTTGGGTTCGGCAGGTGCCCCACCCGTTGTCGCAGGCCTGGCACATGCCTACGTCCAGGTCGTTCAGGCGTACAATCTCGGTCTCGGCCCCCGCGGATTGGGCCCCCTCTGCAGCCGCGGACGCGCATGCCGCGGTGAGGCCATCGTGGTTAGGGCTGCTGTGGATGATAAGGACTTGCATCGTGTTAGCCTCCTAGCTGTGGATGGAACATTGCGAAGGTGCGGACGATGCTTCTTCTTAGCCGCGGTCGTAGACAGGGTCTTTGCCCACCCAGCGGCCCGGCAGGACCGATGGGACTGCAACACGGTCCTCGGGCGTGAGCCGGAAGTCGAGCCGCCCCAGCGTGTCGTTGAGCTGCCGGAGATTGCGCGCTCCGATGATGGGGCTGGTGATGCGCGGCTCCGCCAGGACCCAGGCCAAGGCCAGCTGTGCCGGCGTGACGCCGTGCGCCGCCGCGGCCTCGACGAAGGCCTCAACGATATCGAAGGTCGTCTCGGTATAGTAGCGCTCGCGATAGCCCTCCGAGTCACTCAGTCGCGTGTCCTCGGGCAGCGGCTCGCCGCGCTTGTACTTGCCGGTCAGCACGCCGCCCGCCAACGGATTGTAGGGGATCACGCCCAGTCCTTCGTTAGCACAGATGGGCAGGACCTCGTTCTCGATGCTGCGGTTGAGGGCACTGTAGAGCGGCTGGATGCTCACGAAGTGCGACCAGTGATGTTGCTCGGCGAGGGCTAGATAGCGTGTGAGGTGCCACCCCTTCAGATTTGAGCAGCCGATGTAGCGCACCTTGCCCTGGCGTACCAGGTCGTTGAGCGCCTCCAGGGTCTCCTCAGGCGGCGCATCGAAATCCCAACGGTGAATCTGGTAGAGGTCGATCACGTCAGTCTGCAGGCGTCGGAGACTGGCCTCCACGGCGCGATGGATGTGGATGCGGGAGAGTCCGCCCTCATTGGGCTCGGTCCCTGTGGCGCCATAGACCTTCGTGGCGAGCACGACGCGATCGCGGACGCCACGCTCTTTGATCCAGCGCCCCACAATCTCCTCGGAACGTCCTCCGTTATAGACGTTGGCGGTATCGAGGAAGGTGCCTCCCAACTCTGCGAAACGGTCCATCAGGTCAAAGGAGGTCGCTTCATCGGCGCCGGCGCCGAAGGTCATCGTCCCCAGGCAGATACGCGACACCTTAAGGCCTGAGCGTCCTAGTCGTACGATATCCATTGTGCTGCTCCTTTCGTGGGTGGGTGTCACCCGTCGATCTGTTGAAACTCTCCGTCCTCGACGCGGTAGATCCAGATCTGAGGATCGAGGAGGTCGCCATTCGCGTCAAAACGCAGCTCATCCAGCAGCGTCGGCACGGGGTTCTGTCGTAGGGCCTGAGCGATGCGGTCAGCGTCGAGCGAGCCGGCGCGTCGGGCGCCTTCCGCCAACACCTGCATCGCGACGTAGCCGTTGACCGAGTAGGTATCGGGATTGCGGTACTCGACGGCCTGGTAGGCCTTGAACCAGGCCTCATCCCCAACGGCCCGCGGGCTGGGGGCGAAGGCGCTGACGTACATCCCCTCCGCCGTGCCGTCCGCCTCGTCAATCGTGGCGGCGAGGAAGGCCCCGTCGCTGCACAACATCGGCACGGTGATGTTCGCGCGCATCAGCTCGCTCCGCAGGTAGGGGGCCTCGATCTCGTAGCCGGCGTAGAAGACCGCGTCAGGGTTGGCGGTCCGGATCTGCGCGACCTCGGTGCTGTAGTGTGCCTGTCCCTCCTCGACCTCGATCTCGACGACGATGTCTGCACCCAGGGCGACGAGCTCCTCCTTCAGCGAACGTGCCAATCCTTGCCCATACTCGGTATCATTGAAGACGATGGCCACCCGCCGCGCGCCCAGCTTCTCGACAAGAAAGCGAGCGTCCACTTCGGCTTGCACGGCGTCGTTCGCGTTGACCCGGAAGAAGTTGGTGTAGCCTTTCTGTGTCAAGCTCTGTTCGGAGGCTGTGGGTGTGATGACCACCAAGTCCATGGCCGCATAGTGTGTCATGGCAGCCAGGGTCTGCCCACTATTGAGGTGTCCGATGACGCCCAGAACCTCCGCGCCACGCTGAAACGCAGCCTCGATCTGCTCGACTTGCGCCAGCGCCACATCGCTGTCCGATTCATCGTCGAGCGGTTCGACCACGACGCGGTACCCATCCAGTCCCCCGCTGCGGTTGATCTCCTCGGCGGCCAATCGCACACCGCCCAACACGGTCTGCCCGCCGTTGGCCTGAAAACCGCTGAGCGGCACCGCGACGAAGACCAGAGCATCGCCCTTGGTGGGCTCCCTGACTGTCTGTCCGCCACATGCCACCAGCAAGAGGGTCATCACCCCCATCCCCATCCACCGCAGCATCTGCTTCATGGTTATCTCCTCCAGGAGGGTCTCACGCCGTCTAGCGCTTGCGCAGCGCGTCGGTATAGAGCTGTGCGATCTGGGACACCAGGTCTGTCGTCTGCCCCAGATGTCGTTGAATATCCGCTTTCAGATTGTCCAGTTGATCTTGTGCGGGGCCTCGCTCGGCGGCGATCACGTGAATCTCGCCCGCGGCGCGCGCCAGCGCGGTGAGGCTCTGGCTCAACTGAGATTCGGCCTGCTGCATCTGCGCTTCCAGCAGTTCCAGATTCTGCCAGTCCTTGCCCAGGAGCTCCATCTCGGTGTTCAGCCGGTCGACGATATCCGGTTGCTTCTCGTACTTCAGGCGGGCGACCAGCGTCTCAACGAGGTTCGGAAGCTCCGCACGGCGTTCGTCCAGGCGGTAGTCGCGCCGGTAGGTGTCGACGTAGCGGGCGAACAACGCCCCCTGTCCTACCCATTCGTACATCATCCCCACAACTTCGTTAAGGCCGGCGCGATTCGGCGAGGCAGGCTGCCGGTAGAGATCGGCCTCCGCTGTACGGATGTAGCGGCTCATCGACGCCACCCGCTCGCGCAGCGCCTGCTCCTCTATCTTGTCCAGCTCCAGTCGCTCACACAGCAGTTGCCAGAGCACCTTGGCCGACGTCTCGGGATCGGTGAGGCTGCTGTAGACCACGGCGCCCCAGGCGAGAAGGCCCAGCACAGGCCAGGCCCACACAGGCCACCATGGAAAGGGCGTGCGTAGAAAGGCGCTCAGCAGGATCGTTCCCGCCACCACGATGGCGCTCTCGAAGCGCAGAAAGGCGTATTGTAGGAATGCGCTGCTGCTTTTCCCGCGTATCTCGGCTCTCAAGTTGGGCATCATGGAACCCTAGAAATAGGTCGAGATCGTTCTGTAGAGCTCCTCGATATCCGTCTCGTCGGCACGGCGGAATTGCCCGCCCCCGATCACTGCGAGTTGTTGCAGGAGCTTGGTATCGGGATTCGCCCCGAAGCCGATGGTGAAGACGACGATCTGCTCTGACTCACTTCGGGCGAAGGCCCGCTGCAACTCGAGTTCGGTGCGACGGCTGGCGTTCTCGAGGCCGTCGGTCATCACCACGATGGCGTTGATCGCCTCGGTGTCGTTCAGTGCGAGGAGCTGCTGATGGGCCTCCCAGACAGCATCCAGGAGCGCCGTGTTGCCCTGTGGGCTCAGTGCGCGGATGAGGGCCTCGAAGTGTCGGCGTCCGGCGTCGTCGAGCGGTCGCAGCGGTTCCATATGCTTGATCTCACTGCCGAATTCGACCAGCCCTACCTGATCCCGATCGCCCTGGATGTTATCCAGGAAGGCCTGCAGGGCCTGCACGGTACGCTCCATCTTGTTGCCCTCGTTCATACTGCCGCTGGTGTCGACGACCAGAATCACGTTGGTGGGACGCTTGGTGTACCACCAGACATTCTGGACGACCCGGATGACGTGCTGGGGCGGCATCTGGAGCGTGGTCTGTGGTTGACGCCAGTCGACGGCGTCGCCGGCGGCGAAGGGGCTCGGGGGGGTATCCAGCGGGATCGTGAGGTCAGCGGGGCGGTAGCCGACTGCTAGGAGGGCGCGTTGCGCTTGATCGGTCGTGAGAAAGTCGGCAAAGGCCCGATAGGTGCGCCGCTGGGCCTCGCTCACCGTCTCCATTTCCAGCAACGCGAGCGGATGGTCGGCCCACAGCGTGCCCTCTGCAGGATAGATCGCCACCAAACGCTCGGCGGGCCGGCTTTGATTCCAGGCGATCACAGCCTGCTCCTGGACCACAAAGGCGTCCAGGAAGGCGCGCCCCTCGGACCGTAGGCGCTCGAGGATGACGGCTTCGTCCTCGCCGTAAAAACGCACGGTGGCCTCCACAGCGCGCACGTACTCGAGGGTATCCGGATCTGTGGCCGCCTCCTCGGTAAGTCCACGGGTCAGCCCGGCGCCCGCGTAGAACTCGGCGAGCGTGGCTAGAAGGCCACTGGCGTGATGGGTGCTGGGATGGTTCCACTTGAAGGACGGATCGCGTGTCGCTTTGAGCTGGATTTCCTGCCAGCCCAAGGGCTCAAACGGCCAACCGAGATCGCGCGCCACGCTCTCCCACGCGGCGATGACGATCGGGCTGACGGCATAGCGCACGGGCGTGCTCGTCCGCCGGGTCGCGATGGGGATTACGGTGCCCTGTTCGTCGCTTCCCAGAGTCTCAATCCAGCGTTGCTCAAGTTGGTGGAACCAGAGGCTGCTGTCGGGTGCCAGGGCGTGAAAGGCCGGAGCGGGCTCAAGGCTCTCTTGAACCATCTTGTCCGGCGCCATCTCGAGGGTGCGGATCGGCAGGCTGTCCTCGGCAGCTGTCTCGTTGAAGGTCGCGACCAGTAGGTCGAAGGTGGGCTTCATCCCGGGGGAGACCGCGATGATCACCTCGCGCGTTCCGGCCTCGACCTGGACGCCAGGCGTGCTGCGGGGCAGGCGCTCGCTGAGCCAGCCTAGGGCCATACGTCCTCCGAAGAGCGCTGCTCCGCTGAGGGCGCAGAGCAGCCCCAGTCCCAGAAGGGTGAGGGCCAGCCGTCGCTGCCGCCGCTGCTGAGCGGGGTCGGGAGGCAGGTTCAGCGGTGAGTCGAAGCGGTTGCTCATCTCATTCCGCCACGTTAAGCTCAAACCAGCGCAGCAAAGCCAGGAGCACATCCCGATCGGGGTTGCGCATCGCGTCCGCGCGCGGCACCACGGTCTCCACGCCACGGCCACGCCAGGTCACGAAGAGGCTGTCCGGCACCGCATCGAGGGGCACCCGGGGGTTTGCCGGACGTAGGCCGAAGGCGAGCCCTGCCTGCTGCTGCTCGTCGCTGAGCAGGAAGCGTTGGAAATCGAGGGCCGCGTTCTTCTGCAGCGCGCTGGTCTCAGGCCCGACCCAGACCGAAAAGGGAAAGTCAAACCACGTCACGTAGCGTGGATAGTAGAGATGGATGGGGTCCTCCCAGCGGGTGAGGATACCCTCCATGTTGAGCAGAAGATCGGCCTCCAGTAGCTGTCCGCCATCG
>JAXGUU010000078.1:0-13174 GCA_040774145.1 Anaerolineae bacterium | reverse complement strand
GTATGATCTCCCAGGGTATGGTGCAGGGGCGGCTGCAATTCGACGCCTTCGATATCCCGGTTGAGGTCGGTGGTGTCCTGGTGCATCCCGGTGACGTGGTCGTCGCCGACGGTGATGGCGTGATCGTGGTGCCGCAGGACATCGCGTTCGATGTGGCCAAATACGCTCGTCGTGAAATGGAAGGCGACAAGGCGTCGCGCCGTCAGAAGTACGAGATGCTGGGACTGGAGCTGGACGACACGGTCAAGTGAGCCCGGACCGCGCGTGAGTCAAGGCTCACGCGGTGAGTGGATGAGGAGTGATGTCTATGTTTACCAAGTCGTATGATGGCGACCTGGAGGTCGTGGTGGTGGGGATCGCGCCGGACGAGTTGTTGCTGGAGACGATCGAGGCTGCGATTCAGGAGCATGGCATTCGGAACGGTGCCGTGGTGTCGGGGATCGGTACCCTCAAGGTGGCGCGGATGCACCACATCGAGCACGATCGCTTCCCGCCCGACGACCGTATCTTCACCGTCGAGAAGCCGCTGGAGGTCTCGAGCATCAGCGGCATTATCGCCGACGGCAAAGCCCATCTCCATATGACGGTGGGCTATCGTGATGAGTGGTCGATCGCCGGGCACCTGGAGCCGGGCTGTGTGGTGCTCTACCTTGCTGAGGTCGTGATCCTGCGGTTCGATGATTTGGGCTTGGATCGTCATTTCGATGCCGAGCGCCGCATCAGTCTACTCGGTGACGCTTGAGTCTTCTGGCGCGATGCGTCGGGTCTGTTAGATCGGACTGCTTCAGTTGAAAGGAGATCTGGGATGGAGATTATACGTTTGAGCGCGGAACTCAAGGACAAGCCGATTGTCAGCATGGTCGATGGCAAGATCATCGCCAAGGTTAAGGATCTGTTGGTCGACCCCGACACACGGACGATCAGTGCGATTCTCTTCGAGGAAGGTGGTATCCTGAGCCGCCAGGCTCGGCTGATCCCCTCGCAAGCGGTCCGGGTGTGGGGGGTGGATGTGATCCTGATCACGTCCGCCGATGCCGTGGTTCCCAAGGAGCAGCTGGAGTGCAGCCAGCGTTGTCTGACCGTGGGCACGCAGCTCAAGGGGCGCGTCATCATGAGCCAGGACGGCAAGCAGATCGGCGAGCTGAACGATGTCGTCATCGACGATCAGGGCGTGGTGGTTGGCTATGATCTGTCGAAGGTGTCCATCGAGGGACCTGTCGCGAAGAGCAAGCGCATTGGTGTCGATGCGACGCACGCCCTGGGTCCCGATGTGCTGGTGATCGATCAAGCACGACTTCCCGAGTGAGCTCCGGGTGACAGAGGGTTTTCTGAACAGCGCGCTATCGACCGATGGCGCGCTGTGGCTAGATGGCGCTCGCCGATTGGGCGCTCCTATCTGCCGTCAGTCTAGAAAGGACGACCGATGTTACTGAAACACTTTTTCGTCGGCAAGATTGCCCATAGCTCGTATCTCCTGGCAGGAAAGGAGACCTGTGCCATCATCGATCCTCAGCGTGACGTCGACCTCTACCTGCAGGCGGCACGCGAGCAGGGCGTGGAGATCACCCATATCATTCAGACACACCTTCATGCGGATTTCGTCTCGGGCCATATGGACCTGGCTCAGAAGACCGGGGCGACGATCTATGCGCCCAAGTCGGCTAACTGCGCCTTCGATCATGTCGGTGTCGTCGAGGGCGATACGATCGTCCTCGAGGATATGGAGCTCGCGGTGCTGGAGACGCCGGGCCATACGCCCGAACACGTCTGCTACGTGGTGACCGATCGATCTCGGGGAGAGTCCCCCATCGGCGCCTTCGTGGGTGATGTGCTCTTTGTGGGCGATGTCGGCAGGCCCGATCTCTTCCCCAACCGGGCGGAGGAGCTGGCGGGCAAGCTCTACGATAGCCTCCACGAGAAGGTGCTCAAGCTGCCCGACCATTGCGAGGTCTACCCGGCCCATGGCGCGGGCTCCCTCTGTGGTCGCTCGATGGGCGCCAAGTGGCGCACGACGATCGGTTACGAACGCCGCTACAATCCGGCCCTACAGATCGAGGACAAGGAGGCATTCATTCGCTCCCTCACGTCAGATATGCCCCCGGCTCCGGATCACTTCAGCCGCTGCAGCGCTATCAACCGTCAGGGCCCCACGCTGGTCTCCGAGCTACCGATCCTTGAGGAGCTGCGACCGGCGCAGTTCCAGGAGCGCATCGCATCACCCGATATGATCGTTGTCGATGTGCGCAGCTACGCCGCTTTCGCGGGCCTGCACGTCCCCGGCTCTTGGCACTTGGATCTGAGCGGCAACTTCCCCACCTTCGCGGGCTGGGTGTTGCCTACCGATAAGGACATCCTGTTGGTGGTGGACGGCTATGAGGACGCTCAGACGGCAAACCTCTGGGCGCGGCGGGTCGGCGTCGATCGCATCGTTGGTTACCTACTCGGCGGCATGGTCGGCTGGGTGACGGCGGGGCTGAAGATCGACGGCATTCACCTGATCTCCGCCGAGGACCTGCACGATATGGTGGTTGGGACCCAGGACTTCGTCCTGGTCGATGTGCGCGCCCCGCTGGAGTATGAGGACAGCCATATTCAGGGCGCGGTGAATATCCCGGCCCCGGATCTTCGCACGCGTTATGATGAACTGGACCCGGACCATCCTACTTGCGTCATGTGCAGCTCAGGCAATCGCTCGAGTTTGGCGGCGAGCATCCTCAAGCAGCACGGCTTCGAGAACGTGCACAATGTAGCCGGCGGCATGACGGGGTACAGCACGGCCGGATACGTCAAGCACTGCGCGGTGTGCATGAACCCGCATGGGTCGCGGTACTATGCGACGATAGTCGACTGACTGTCGTTAGCGACCGGATTTCAAGATCAGGAGGAGGTGTGTGATGGATTGGCTTATATCGTTGCGGTGGTCGCCGTATGTCGTGGGGGCCGGCATCGGCATTCTGAGTTGGTTGACGCTGTTGATCTCCAAGAAGCCGATAGGTTGTTCGACGTCCTTCGCCCGCACCGCGGGGATGATCGAGAAGGCGGTCCGCGGGCCGCAGGTGGAGCTCAAACCCTACTATCAGAAGACCAAGCCGGTCATTGACTGGCAGTGGATGCTGGTGTTGGGGGTCATCATCGGCTCCTTCATCTCCTCCATACTCTCCGGCGCCTTTGATCTGCGGTGGGTGCCCGCGGCATGGGCGGCGACCTTTGGGAGCGCTGCCATCCCCCGGCTCATCGTGGCGCTTCTGGGCGGCGTCGTCATCGGATTCGGCTCACGCTGGGCGGGCGGCTGCACGAGCGGTCACGGCATCAGCGGGGCGATGCAGCTCGCGGTGTCAAGTTGGATCTCGGCCATTAGCTTCTTCATCGGCGGGATCATCGCGGCCTATCTGATCTTCGGTGTGATCGGATAAGGGGGGAAGCCATGAAGACGGAGAAATCGCAGTTGCTCTGGGGTTTGGGGTTTGGTGTGGTCTTCGGCTTCCTCCTGCAAAAAGGCGGCGCGACCGAGTACGACGTGATCATCGGGCAACTTCTGCTGGAGGACTTCACGGTGCTGAAGATCATGCTCTCAGCCGTCCTGGTCGGCACGCTCGGGATCCATCTGATGAAAGGCCTGGGGTGGGTGCAGATCAATCCCAAGACGGGCTCTTGGGGACAGAACGCGATCGGTGGGTTGATCTTCGGCGTGGGATTCGCGGTGCTTGGGTACTGCCCGGGGACCATCGCCGGGGCGGTCGGCAACGGTTATTTGGACGCGGCGATCGGTGGCCTGGCCGGTATCATCCTTGGCTCGGGGCTGCTGGCGGCTGTCTATCCTCGCCTGAGCACCGGTGTACTGAAAAAGGATACTTCGGCGACATCACGTTCCCACAGCTTCTCAAGGTCAACGACTGGGTGATCATCGTCCCCCTCTGCACGGTGATCGTGCTGTTGTTCTACGTGTTGGAGCGGTCGGGATTGTGATCGTTTGCTTCTCGCGGTACAAGAGAGGCAGTGGCCGATTGCTCTCCGTTAAGGAGGTCGCAGATGACGTCGATCCTTGAGGTTGAGAGTCTGGTCAAGAAGTTCGGTGACTTCGAGGCGGTCAAGGGCGTTAGCTTCTCCGTGGAGTAGGGAGAGGTCTTCGGCCTCCTGGGGCCCAATGGGGCCGGCAAGACCACCACCATCTCCATGCTCACGGGCATCCTCCCGCCCACGGCGGGCACCGCCCGCATCGGAGGGTATGACCTGCGCACGCAGATGGCGCAGGCCAAGACGCTCAACGGCCTGGTGCCCCAGGATCTAGCCCTCTATCCTACCTTGAGCGCCCGTGCCAACCTCGAGTTCTTCGGACGCATCTATGGCTTGAGCGGACGGGACCTCAAAGAGCGCGTATCGGATGTGTTGCGCATCGTCTCTCTGACCGAGCGCGCCGATCAACCCATCGAGACCTTCTCCGGTGGGATGAAGCGACGGGTGAACATCGCCGCAGGGCTCGTCCATCAGCCGCGCCTCCTCTTCCTCGACGAGCCGACAGTCGGCGTCGATCCTCAGAGTCGAAACCATATCTTCGAAAGCGTGCTGCGCTTCAACCGCGAGCGCGAGATGAGCATCATCTACACCAGCCACTATATGGAGGAGGTGGAGTTGCTCTGCAGCCGGGCCGCGATCATCGATGAGGGGCGCATCGTGGCGCTGGACACGATCAAGAACCTCATCGGGTTGCTGGGAGGCGGTGTGATCCACGTGGGCGTCGAGCGGGCCGACCCGGCGATCCCGGAGGCCCTGGCTGCACTGCCGATGGTGAAAGAGGCTGTACTGATGGATCCGCCCGTTGCGCCGCCGTCGATCGACGACGCCGATTCAGAGACACGCGAGCGGATGCCGGTGCCCTCGGGCGCCGTCATCAAGATCGTCTCTGAGCGGAGCCAAGAGGCAGTTGTCGCCGTGATCGGCTATCTGAATGCTCATGACATCTCACTTACCTCGCTGGAAATTCTGGAGCCCAACCTGGAGAGCGTCTTTCTGCACCTGACCGGCAAGAAGCTGCGCGACTGAGGGGAGCCGAGATGAACGCGTTGCACATCGCTGCCAAAGACTTGGTGATCCTCTTCCGGGACAAGGGCGTCGTGATGCAGCTCCTGGGGTTGCCTCTGATCTTCATCCTGGTCTTCAGTGGCGCGATGCAGGCTGCTGTGGGCGGATCGCAGGATACGCGGCTTCCCCTGGCGGTCGTCGATGAGGATGGTGGGCCGCGCGCCCAAGCATTGCGCGAGGGCATTGAGGCGGCCGGCGGCGTACGAATAGAGCTCAAGGCCGGGCCGGTAGCGGAGGAGGCGCTCGACAAGGGTGAGCTGGCGCGCGCGCTCTTTGTCCCTGCCGGCTTCAGCGCCGACCTTGATGCCGGACGTCAGGTGACGTTGCGCCTCGTGAGCCGGCCCGACGCGGATGTGCCGAGGACCGAGGCGATGCGTATGGTGATCGAGGGGGTTGCGCGGGACATGGCGCTTGAGGGCCAGATTCTCACCAGCCTTCGACAGATGGGCGAGATGATGGCCACGGTTCCGGATGCCTTCACCGTGTTGGCGGTGGAGCGGGGGCCGGCGCAGGCTCGCGAGCAGTTTGAGCTATCGCGCACGCGTCCTCTGGTCACGTTGGTCACGCGCGTGCCGACGCGCGCGGTGACCGTTGAGGAACAGGCCTCTGCAACCCAACTTGCCGTGCCGAGCTTCACGGTGCTCTTTGTCTTCCTCACCTCTCAAGCGACCGCGCGCTCGATCTATGACGAGAAAAAGGTGGGATCGTTCCGGCGGGTCCTGGCCTCACCGGTCTCCAAGGGCGAGCTTCTGGTCGGAAAGATGCTGCCCAACGTCGCAGCGTCGTTGATCCAGGTGATCGTCATTTTCGGTTTCGGCCTTCTGGTCCTCCCTTTGCTGGGGCAGGCACCGCTGAGTCTCGGCAACGCGCCGCTCGCCGTCGTGCTGGTGGGCATTCTGATCGCCGTCTGTTCTTCCAGTTTGGGCATCCTAATCGCGGCGCTCGCACGCACGGAGAATCAGATCGGCGGTCTGAGCGCTGTGATCCTTTGGGCGATGAGCGTCCTGGGTGGCAGCTTCATCCCCATCTTTTTCCTCGAGCGCTTCCTTGGGCCAATCATGCGGGTGGTGCCGCACTATTGGGCCAACAGTGCCTTCACCGATCTTCTCGTGCGTGGCGCGGGCTTGTCCGATGTGGTGCCGCAGATGGTCGCGCTGCTGATCTTCACGGGGACCTTCTTTGCTCTCGGCCTCTGGCGCTTCGATTTCGACTAAGCGTCTGCCGGCATGTGGACGCAAGGAGCAGGACTATGAACGCTATTCGCCTGACACTGACCGTAGCCGGCAAGGAGATCCAGGTGCTGCTACACGAGCGCGGCGCTCTGGCGATCCTCTTCCTCCTGCCACTGCTCATCGGCTCTCTGTACGGCACGATGCAGACGCAGATGGCTCGCGACAGCGCGGCCAATCCCATCTTCCTGACCGTGGCCCTGACCAATCGAGATCCCGGCCTTTTTGGCGATGAGCTCAGTAACGCATTGCGCGGCCTCTCGATCCTTGAGATCCTCGAGCCGGCAACGCCGGAGGAGGCGGAAGCCGTCGTGGCGGAGGGACGGGCGACGGCGGCGATTGTGATCCCTGAGGACTTCACTGCGCAGATCGATGCCCACGAGCCGACGGAGATCACGGTGATCCTCGACCCCGCCGATCCGCAGCGAGCGGAGATTGTGAACGGTATCATGAACACGGCGGTTGCCGAGGTGACCCTCTGGGGCGAGGTGCAATACGGTGTACGCACGGTCCTGCGAGAGTCCGGGCTGCTCGACGATGCCGATCCCGATGCCCAGCGCGCGGCTGCTGCACAGAGCCTGGGTGTCGTGATGACGCGCATCAACGAGATGCGCAGTGCCCCGACCATTCGTGTGATCAGCGAGGATCTCAGGGGCGCCACGGTGGAGGGCGGCATCACGGTCTATCTGGCCCACCTGTTCCCGGGTATCACGGTGATGTTCGTCTTCTTCGTCGTGGGCGTTGCCGGCGAGTCGCTGTTGCGCGAGCGGGAGGTGGGCACGCTCCGGCGTCTGCTCGCGGCACCGCTCTCAAAGGCCTCTATCATTGCCGGTAAGGTGCTGGCGTACACGCTACTGGTCTGCCTTCAGGTGCTGGTGCTCTTCGGCACGGCCCATATCGCCTTCAGGATGCCGCTGGGGCAAGCGCCGCTGGCGTTGGTGCTGCTGACGGTCCTCCTGGGGTTGGTCGCCAGCTCGATGGGGATGTTGGTCGCCAGCTTTGCGAAGAGCGCGAAACAGGCCGACAGCGTGGGCACGATCCTCGGCTTTGTCCTCGCCGGGCTGGGGGGCGCCATCGCGATCAGTCAGTTCCCGCTGGCGCGCTCCGGTGGTCCGATGGCCTTTGTCGCCCGGCTCACGCCACATGCCCATGCCGTGGAGGCCTACTATCGGCTGATGGCCGAGAAGGGCGGTCTCGGGGACGTGCTACAGCAACTCGGGGTCCTTCTGGCGATGGCGGTGCTCTTCAGCGCGATCGCCGCGCGCCGGTTCAGATTCGAGGTGTAGCGATCTCAGTTCACGCATTTGACAGGCTCGGGGTTCGATAGACAATGAACTCATCTCAGGTTAGAAGGCGCGCGATGTCGATGAGCCAAGCACTCACTGTCGTGGTCAACGACCGATTCGTGCGCCTGTATTTAGGCGGGTAGTCCGCACTAGGCGGAGCTAGCCCTCCAGCAAGCCACAGGCCCACGTCGGCCCGTGGCTTTTTTGTTCCCTCCGCAGTTGAGCCTCCGCACATCTGCGCTTGCTGCTGAAGCCACGGGCCCCACGGGTCACGTGGCCTTTTTTGTTACCCGAACGGAGGTGTGTCATGAACCGAACGGTACTGGACGTCGAGACGGTAGGACGCGCTGATGTACGTGATAGGTGCCCAGGCCGATCAGGCCAGTTCCAATAACAGCAGGTTTGCTGAGCAAGGAGTCCGGGAATGTTTCATGATGTGAGAAGCATCACCTTCAGGCGGTATGGGCCTGAGGATGCACGGAAGATGGAGGACCTACAGCACCGCTATCTGGAGGCCTACGATGCTGCGTTCGAGAATGAGAGCAAGCCGCTGGAGCGGCTCCAGCATTTCATGGGATGGTCAGGTTGGTCACAGGGCACGACCTTGCGGCAGCGTACCGCCGACACAGCGTTCGAGGGTGATCCCGCGGTAGGGAGCGTCACGGCGATCTATGAACCGGATCCTCAGCAGAATGTGGAGCGCGCCGGCGCGACCGAGTACGTCTTCGTGCGCCCCGAGTGGCGCCGCCGCGGTCCCGCTCGCTATCTCGTGGCCCGGTCTATGCAGTACCTGAAGGAGCGAGGGCTGCGCTATGCGCGAATGGTGCCATGTTCGCTCTCAACCCTCCTGTGCAATCCGTCCTGCTGGGCAAGTCCGGTGTCGGCAAGACGAGCCTGCTCAACGCGATCGAGCCCGAGCTGGGCCTCCGCGTGAGTGCCGTGGGCAAGGGCAAGGTCGGTAAGGGCCGGCACACGACGACCCACCTTGAACTGGTGCCGATCTCCGGTGGCGGAGGTGTCGTGGATACGCTGGGCATGCGCGAGTTAGCCCTGTGGCGCACGAGCGAGATCGATCTGGGGGCTTGCTTTCGCGAGTTCAGACCCTACCTCGGCACCTGTCGATTCGGCGCGAGCTGCCGGCACGACAGTGAACCGGGTTGCGCGATTCGGCAGGCTGTGGATAATGATGCTATCTCGTTGTTGCGCTACCGGAGTTATCAAAGGATGGCGCAGGAGGCCTCGAAGTGAGACCGGATGGGGGCGGGGCCGTAGGTCCGCCTCCATCCGTATTGAAGGGACCAAGTCTATGCCGGAATCCGTTCCTAATCATGCAGCGTCGTCGGATCGTCGGAATGTCATTTGGATCTTCGGCGATCAACACCGGGCACAGGCCCTGGGCTGTAGCGGTGATCCCAACCTGACCACGCCGAATCTCGACCGCCTCGCCTGCGAGGGCCGGAACTTCGAGCGGGCGGTATCGGGATTCCCGCTGTGCTGTCCGTTTCGTGGCTCTCTGTTGACCAGCCGCTATCCCCACGAATGCGTGCCGGGCCACGAGTATCCCCTGCCGCCTGAGATGCCGACGATCGCCGATGTCTTCAATGACCACGGCTATGACACGGCTTACTTCGGCAAGTGGCACCTTGGTGGGTTCAAGGAGCGCGAGGGCCGCGCCGCGATGTACATCGTCCCTCCCGAACAGCGCGGTCGCTTCGACACCTGGGTCGGCTACGAGAATAACAACAGTCAGTGGGATTGCTGGGTCCACGGGGGCGAGGGCGAGCATGCCTTCCATCACCGGCTACCGGGCTACGAGACGGATGCCCTCAGTGATCTGTTGATCGACTACCTGCGGCGCCAAGGCGAGGCACAGCAGGCGGGGATAGGCAGCCCCTTCTTCGCCGTGCTGTCGGTCCAGCCGCCGCACAATCCCTATGTCGCCCCTGAGGCCTGGATGGCACGCCATACGCCGGGCCGTGTGGCGCTACGGCCCAACGTGCCGCCGGTCGGCTGGGTCGAGGCCCGGGCACGTCGTGAGCTTGCCGGGGCCTATGCGCAGATCGAGAACCTGGATTGGAACGTGGGGCGGATCCGTCAGGCCTTAGTTGACGCGGGGTTGGAGCTCAATACACACATCGTCTTCTTCTCCGATCATGGGGATCTCCATGGCTCCCATGGTCAGTTCCTCAAGACCGCGCCCTGGGAGGAGGCGATTCGCGTGCCCTTTATGGTGGGTGGGCTGCAGCCGCAGTACGAGGGACGGTCGGGGCGGTCGGACGTGTTGATCAACCACGTCGACATCGCGCCCACGACGCTGGGCCTGTGCGGCATCGATCCGCCGGACTGGATGCGCGGGCACGATTACTCCGGCTTGCGGCTGCCGTGGCGCCCCCAGACCGAGGCGCCCGACTCCGCCTTCATCCAGTCGGTGATCCCGACGGGCCACGGTGACAGCGTGGATCGACCATGGCGCGCTGTGATGACCCGCGATGGGTGGAAATACGTGGTCCTGGAGGGGCAGCCCTGGCTGATGTTCAACCTCAATGAGGACCCCTATGAACTGGTGAACCTGGTGCACAACACCCGCTTTGGGGTTGAGCGCAAACGCCTCCAGGATCGGCTGGCGCAGTGGATGGCCGACACGGGAGATAGGTTCGAACTTCCTACGATCTAGCGCCTGCGCTCAAAGTGTCCGGCGACAGAAGGAGCGATAGAGCTTCATGGCAAAACGTAGCAGCAGACAGAAGTGGCAGCGGCCCGGGGTCGTCTTCCAACCCGAGGTGCATCTCAGGATGCTCGCGGGGATCGATCAGATCGTCGGGGCCGTGCGGCCCACCTTGGGCCCTTTCCCCCGCGTGGTGCTCTATGACCGCACGATCGGCGAGGCGGGTCGGGTCCCCGAGTTTCTTGACGATGGCGGGACCATCGCGCGACGCGTGATCCAGATCCGCGGACGGGATGCGGATGTGGGGGCGATGCTGACCCGCAATCTGCTCTGGTCGGTGCGTGAGGAGGTGGGAGACGGGACCGCGACAGCCGCGGTGCTCTTCCGCTCCGTCTATGCTGAAGGTCTGCGCTACCTCACATCGGGCGGCAACGCGATGCGCCTGCGACACTACCTGGAGCTCGGGATGCGGGATATCCTGACCGAGTTGGACGGCATGGCCGGCAAGGTCTCGGGCGAACGGCAGTTGAGTGCTCTTGCGACGGCGCTCTCCAACCACGCGGAGCTGGGTCGCCTGCTGGGCGAGGTCTTCGATGTCATCGGTGAATACGGACGCCTCGAGATCCGCAAAGGAAGGACGCGCGCCTACGAGCGCGAGTACGTCGAGGGGATGTATTGGCGTGGAGGCCTGGTCTCGCGCATCTTCATCACGGATATCGAGCGCCAGCGGGCCGAGCTGCAGAATGCTGCGATTCTGATGACCGACTTGGACGTTGAGGATCCTCGTGACCTGATCCCCACGCTCTCCGCCTGTGTCCGGGCCGGCATTGAGAACGTCGCCATCATCGCACGCAAGATCTCCGATGCGGCGGTCGGTATGTTGATGTTGAACCGCGAGAAGGGGAAGGTCAAGCTCAACGTCGTCGGGATGAAGACACCGGGCAACACGTCGACGGACCAGCGCGCTGCCCTGACCGATATGGCGGTTCTGGTGGGCGGGCGCGCTCTCCTGCGGGATGCGGGGGATAGCCTCCGGGATGTGCAGGCTACCGACCTGGGTCGAGCCCGACGTGTCTGGGTCGACACGCTGAATATGGGCATCGTTGCCGGACAGGGTGATCCGCGCCAGTTGCGCCGGCATATCGCCCGGCTTCGGAGTGCCTATGCTACCGTGACGGATAAGGGCGACCGCGCCCAGCTCCAGGAGCGGATCGGGAAACTGATGGGCGGGTCCGCCACCCTGTATGTAGGCGGCATCACGGAGACCGAGCTCGACTACGCTAAGGAGCAAGCCGAGCGTGTAGCCGACGCGATGCGCGGCGCCATGCGCGAGGGCGTGCTCCCGGGAGGCGGGGCAGCGCTGCTCGCCTGCCGGCCCAAGTTGGCCCGTCGTATGGCTGAGGCTGAGGAGCCGGAGGAGCGGGCGGCCTATCGCATCCTTATAGCGGCGCTTGAGGCGCCGGTGCGGGCCCTGCTCGAGAATGCCGGCTATGAGCCGGGAGAGGCCCTCAGTGAACTCGAGGCTGTGGGTCCCGGTTACGGATTTGATGTGGTCAAGGGTGAGGTTGCCGAGATGGCAAGCGCCGGCATTCAGGACGTCACCACCGTGGTGAAGACCGCGGTTCGTCACGCCATCGGCGGGGCGGCCATCGCCTTGACCACCGATGTCATCATCCATCGTGCCTCACCGCCGGATGCCGTGACCACCTAGAGAGGATGAGTATGTCTGATACGATGTCGAACGAGCTAGTCTATGCCTTGGCCACGACCCGTGACATGACGACATGGTTTGCTGCACGCGGATCGGGGCTCTATCGCTCTCGGGATGACGGCAAGAGCTGGGACAATCTCTATGCCTCACTTGAGCTCGCCGAACCGCTTCCGACGACGTCGGTAGTGCTGTCGCCCGACTATGACGGCAAGGAACACGCCAGCCTTTTCGCCGGTGTGCCGGGCGGCGTGCTGCGCTCGGTGGATGGAGGGGAGAGCTGGTTCGCCTCGAACCTGGACTCGCCGCCGCCGGCAGTGTCGGCGCTGGCGATCTCACCCCACTTCGTCGAGGACGGTATTGTGTTGGCGGCGACGACCGAGGACGGCATCTTCCGCTCGGCGAACCACGGGAGCCACTGGGCACGTTGGAACTTCGGCCTGCTCGATCTCACCGTCTTCTGTATGACGATCTCGCCGGGCTTCGGCGAGGATGAGACGCTCTACGCGGGGGTCGAGAGCGGCATCTTCCGTAGTACCAATGGCGGACGGGCATGGCGCGAGGTGGATCTCCCGATCGGCTACGAGGCGGTGCTCAGCATGGCCCTCTCGCCGCGGTATGCTCAGGACGGCATCCTCTTTGCCGGGACCGAGTCGCAGGGCCTGCTGGTCTCCGCCGACTACGGTACGGGGTGGGCCCGGCTGGGGCAGGGGAAGGTGGCGGGCGCCGTCAACGCCATCCTCATCTCGCCTGACTTCCCCGGCAAGCCCGCGCTGTTGGTGCTGGCCGATGATGTCCTGTGGCTCTCACGCGATGGCGGGCTGCAGTGGACGCGGGTCGAGGGTGCACCACAGGGTATCTCGACGATCTTAGCCCCCAAGGGGTTGGCGCCGGGATCGCCTCTCCTGGTTGGGCTGATCAGTGGGGACGTTGTGTTGCTGCCGCTGAACGCCTGATGATGAGGAATCGCCCAACCGGGGCATGGAGGTGACGATGCAGTGGGAGAATCTGACCTCGTTGGATTTTGAGAAGGCCGTTGTCGCATGTGAGGGTGTGGCCATCCTGCCGATTGGAGTCATCGAACCCCACGGGCCGCACTTACCCCTCGGGACGGACATGTTTGAGTCGCACGCGGCGGCCTGTCGTGCGGCGGAGCGGGAGCCGGCCATCGTCTTCCCAACCTATCCCTACGGAATCAACCACGAAT
>JAXGUU010000077.1:0-13189 GCA_040774145.1 Anaerolineae bacterium | reverse complement strand
ACTTCGGGATCCCTGCCGAGACGATCGAGCCGACGGTCGAGGGCATCGCGCGCATCGCCGAGGCCGAGGTCCTCGACGTGATCTCGTTGGGGGCCGATCAGGACGCTCAGGCCAACCTCTTTCGCCCTGATCTCCAGGTCCCCGCCCGCAAGGGCGCGGGGGGTGTCCCCCTCCGCAGTGCGGCTGACCTTGAGGCACTCTACGCAGCGTCGCGTCGCGGCAACTATCCGCTCATGCGCTCCTACTCCGGCACGGCTGACCTGCTGCGCTATGCCGAGCTCCTGGTGCAGACCATCAACAACGCCTGGTGCGCGACCTCGCTCTTCTGGTTCAACGCGATGGACGGGCGAGGACCACTGGACCTCGAGACGTCGATCCGCGAGCATCAGGCGCTGATGGCCTGGCACGGTGATCGCGACATCCCCGTCGAGGGCAACGAGCCCTACCATTGGGGCATGCGCGACGCACCCGATGTCATCTCGGTCGCCGTCTCCTACCTCTACGCCCACAACGCGCGCGTGGCAGGCGTGCGTGACTACATCACCACCTATATGTTCGAGAGCCCACCCCTGCTCTCCAACACGATGGACCTGGCCAAAGCTCTAGCGCAGATCGAGGTGGCTGAAGCCGCCTTCACCGGGCCCGAAGGCGCCGGCGACCGCCGCATCTGGCGCCAGACGCGCACGGGCCTGCTGAGCTATCCCGTTGATGTCGCGCGCGCCCGTGCGCACCTCGCTGAGTCGGTCTACCTGCAGATGGCGCTGCGGCCCTCCATCGTCCACGTCGTCGGCTACTGCGAAGCCGACCACGCCGCCACGGCGGACGAGGTCATCGAATCGGCGACCATGGCCCAACACGTGATCGACACCGCGCTCGCGGGCCGGCCCGACATGACCCGCGACGTGCAGGTGCGCGAGCGGGTCAACCTGCTCGTCAGTGAGGCGCTGGTGCTGGTCGAGGCGATCCGCCGCCTCGGCGAGGGCACGAGCGCCGATCCGTTGAGCGATCCGGCGACGCTGGCGAAAGCGGTCGCCGTGGGCCTACTCGACAGCCCACAGCTGCAGCACAACCGCTTTGCCCGCGGCGAGATCCGCACGCGCGCCGTCGACGGCGCAATCGTCGCCGTCGATGACGCAGGCCACCCCCTGAGCGAGGATGCCAGGATCCGGCGCCTGGACTTGTTGGGCTAATCCCTGCCTACCCCTACCCCGCGAGCGTGGTATCATGGGGCCATGACCTAACGAGAGGGGGAACATCACGATTCGCTATGCGACATCGTAGGACTCTGGGCCTTGTGGCCATCCTGATGGCGGTCGGCATCCTCGCTGCACCCAATTCGTCCGTCCTATCCGAGCTCCGCATGACGCTCGATGAGTCGATCGAGACCACGGACCTCCACCCCACCTCAAAGCCGAATTGTACACACCACAGTTCGCACGCCCGCTACGCGACCAAACCCCTCAGCGCTGCAGTCGCGTCGATCAAGCTGCGCCCTTCCGAAGTCAAACACGACGAGGACGCCTTCTGGGAGGCCCGCTATTGGATTTACCAGGGCCTCATGTCCCAGGGCAGCGACCCACTCTTTAACAGCGATCAGGGCTATCTGGAGAACAGCGACGGCACGCCCATCTGCCTGCTCCACGGACGCAACGACGTGACCAACAACACGGACCTCATCCTCGCCGTCGGGGACGACTACCCCGAGATCCCGCCCACCCTCATAGCGGCAGCCATCGCGGAGCAGGCAAGCGACGTGGAGCGAGTGTTTGGCATCGACATCTGGGAGCAGACCGCACTCGGGCTGCCGGGTCAGGAGGATATGTCCGTCGGCATCGCGCAGCTGCGCCCCACCGAGGTCATCTCGCTGGGGCTCGGCACCGTCGACCTCTTCGATCCCGAGATTGCCGTCCGAGGTATGTACGCCAAACTGCACGTCGCCAATGCCCGCATCGACGCCCTCCAATCTCCGGAAGCGCCCCTTACGGTGACCGAGCGCTACATGCTGCTCTCCCTCGCTCAGAATCACCTGGGCACGGTAGATGACTACTTCGCGGTGAACGGCGATTGGGATCAGCTGATGGCGATGAGCAACTACGCGCGCATCATGCGCTACTTCGTGGTACACCTCGATTGGTTGCTGGAGACCGGTTGGGAGTTGCCGCCCGATGTCGACCTCGACCGCTGGCGGCGCACTGTCTTCTCCGCCCCACGCGACCCGGAACCGCCCGAGCTCGGGCGGCGGTTCTAGGTTCGCGTTACTTGATGGTATACTGGCGCCGGAGGTGACATCATGATATCCCATCGCAGCACACCTGATCCTGTCTATCAACGGCGCATCGAGGCCCTGCACGCGACCAAGAAAGAGCATACCGAGCTCAAGGTCGAGCTCTACGGGCACTTCGATACTGACGACCACGGCTACATCCCCTGGACCGAGCCGATCCCCTTCGAGGTGATCCCCAACCACCCCTCGGGTGGCTGTTACGGCATGGCCTGCATCGGAAAGAACTTCCGCCGCTGGTTGGAGGTGCACCCGCTCTACATCCACCCGGCAAGCTCGATGGCGGGCGCCTGGGTCTACAAGGGCATCCCGGGCCTGGGCGGCTTCGACCTCGAGAGCGGGATGGGCATCCCCGACCGCAAGAAGGTCTCCAAACCCGTCGACCACGGCTATCCAAGGAGCTGGAAACCCGAGGATCGCCCGACGCACCTGTACGAGCTCCACCGCAAGTACAACACCTACAGCCCCGGCATCGGCAACAAGAATCACTTCGGGCCCGACATGCGCATCGGGCTGGAGCTGGGTTGGGGTGGTCTGCTGCGCAAGGTCCGCCACTTTCGTGACCTCAACCACCCGCCGGACACCTCGTTCTATGACGGTGAGGAGGACCTCATCCTCGGCGTGCAGACCTGGATCCGGCGCCACGTAGCGTTGGCCCGCGAGATGGCGGCTGAGGAAAGCGATCCCGAGACGCGGCAGAACCTGCTCGACATCGCCGAGGTCAACGAGTGGCTGATCGACGGCGCGCCGCGCACCTTCCGTGAGGCCTGTCAATTCTTGGTCTGGGCCCAGGACGTCGACCGCATGTGGGCGCTGGGGGGCGCCCTGGGCCAGCTCGATGAGCTGCTGCTGCCCTATTACGAGGCCGACATCGCCGCAGGACGCGAGACCGACGAGTCGATCATCTGGCATCTCTGCAGCCTCTTCTTCAACGATCCGCACTACTCGCAGATCGGGGGACAGGCGCCCGACGGTCACGACCTGACGAGCCGTATGTCGTTCCTGATCCTGGAGGCGATGCACCGCGTCCGCATCCCCACCAATATCGCGCTGCGTGTCCACGAGGAGATGGATCAGGAGCTGTTACGCCGCGCCCTGGAGTATATGGTCGAGGACGGTACCGGCGTGGACTTCGCCCTCTCCGGGGGCCTGGATGAGGGGTTCGCTAAGAACGGCTATCCCATCGGGCTGGCCCGCATGCGGGCGAAGGTCGGCTGCAATTGGACCGCCCTGCCCGGCTTTGAGTACTCGATCCAGGACGGCACGCGCCTCTGCTTGGTCACCCCGCTGCTGCTGGCGCTCGAGGAGCTGCTCGCCGACGATGGGGCGCCCCGCGATATGGACGAGATCTGGCGCCGCTACGCCGAGCACCTGGGGATCGTCGTTGAGGCGGTCAAGGTCGGCAAGGACATCCATATGGAGCGCCAGGCCGACAACTACACCGAGATCGTGCTCAACCTCTTCTGTCACGGTCCGATCGAGCGCGGACTGGATGCCGCCGCCGGGGGCCTGGACATCATCGATCTAGCCTTCGACGGCGTCGGTTTGGCCACGGTCGCGGACTCCTTCGCCGCCATCGAGCAGCGCGTGGTTGAGGAGCAGCGCCTGACGTGGGAGCAGTTAATGCACCACCTGGAGAGCGACTTCGCCGATGCCGAGGACGTGCGCATGATGTTGCACAGCGTGCCGCGGTACGGCAGCGGCGGCTCCCGCGCCGACGGGTGGGCCGAGCGCATCGCCGACCTGTGGACGCATCTGGTACGCGACACGCCCACGCCCAAGGGACGCTACGTCTGCATCCCCGGACTCTTCTCCCACGGCGGGACCAACAGCTACGGCAAGCGCCTCGGGGCGACGCCCAACGGGCGTCACGCAGGTGCACCCGTGTCGCACAGCGCCGACCCCGACCCCGGCTTCCTGCCCGGTGGGGCTGTGGCGCTGACCGCCAAGGCCAATGCCGTCGCGTCGACGCAGTCGGGTTGGGGCAACACCACCCCGCTCCAGGTCGAGCTCGATGGGAAGCTGGTCAAGAGCATGGGCGGCATTGACACGGTGATGGCCTTCGTCATGGCCCACAACCGCCAGGGCGGCACGCTCATTAACATGAATATGGTCTCCAAGGAGCAGGTGCTCGAGGCCCACGAGGATCCCTCGACCCATCCCGACCTGATGATCCGCGTGACCGGCTACAGTGCCTACTTCAACTCGCTCTCCCGCGAGTACCGGCAGCCCATCGTCGATCGCATCCTGGCGGAGAACTGACAGACCATGGTCGAAGGCATCATCACCGACATCCAACGCTTCTCGATCCACGACGGTCCGGGCATCCGCACCACGGTCTTCCTCAAGGGGTGCAATCAGCGCTGCTTCTGGTGCCACAACCCGGAGACGCTGAGCCCTAAGCCCGAGCTGCAACTCTATCTCGAGCGCTGCATCGCCTGCGGCGCCTGCTTCGAACGCTGTCCCGAGGGTGCCCACACCCTGGTCGAGGGCGAACACCGTTTCGACCGCGACGCGTGCACCGGCTGCGGGGCGTGTGCCGAGACCTGCTACGCGAGGGCCCTGGTCCTGATCGGCGAGACAAAGAGCGCCGACGAGATCGTGGAGACCGTCCTCAGGGACCGGGCCTTCTACGAGACCTCCGGCGGCGGCGTTACCCTCTCGGGTGGCGATCCCTTGCTGCAGCCCGCCTTCACTGAGGCGATCCTCTCCCGCTGTCATGAAGCCGGGCTCCACACCGCCGTCGAGACCGCCGCGAACGTGCCCTGGGAGCGCATCGAGCAGATCCTCCCGGTCACCGACCTGGTGATGATGGACATCAAGCTCATGGACAGCGAGCGCCATCGCGAGGCGGTAGGTGTGCCGAACCGGCGCATCCTGGACAACGCCCGGCGCCTGGGCGAGGCCGGCAAGCCCCTGATCGTGCGCACGCCCGTGGTCCCGGGCATCAACGATGACGAGGCCTCCATCGCGGCCATCGCCGCCTTCACGGCGGGGCTCCCCAGCCTGGTCGGCTACGAGCTGCTGCGCTTCCACGCTATGGCGACCAACAAGTACGATAGCCTGGGGATGACCTATCAGGCAGCCGGCCTCGCCGCGCCGACCAAGGAGCATATGGCGGCCCTTGCCGAGGTCGCGCGCGGCTGCGGCATCGAGGTCAGCCACTCGTAGGCAACGGAGCGGAGCGCCTTCCGGGCAGCTGCGCCGATGGCAGCGATCCGGAGGGCGCTCCCCCCGGCCCGCACCTGCGGACTAGAGAGCCGCGATCACATCACGGAGCGGTGCGCGTTCCAGGATGGCCGGGCGCACCTCGTCCTCGGCGGCGGGCCATCGGACCAGGCGAATCTCACCGTCGACGATCTCGATGCCCGTGATGTCCCCGTCGTCGTAACAGCAGCACCCCGTGTTGAAGTAGCAGGGCTTGGCGAAGACGACGCCCTCCGCCTGACGCTTGGCCTCCTGGGCCTCGGTCCGCGCCCACTCGAGACGTGCCGCGAGCAGGGCGATCGCCTCCCGTTCGGCCGGATGGGAGGATGACCCGGCAGCCTTCTCCAGGGCAGCCAACTCCGACGCCATCAAGTCGACCAACGATTGTGAGCGGAAGACGGGGTTGTGCGTGTGTCCGGCGACCAGGATCAGTTTCGACTGGCGCTCGACCCATGCATAGATCGCACGATTGAGCATGTAGCGCAGGTCCCAACTCGTTGCCGGTGTGTTCACCCGGACGTGGGTCAGTCGCTGGTAGTTCCGCCAAAGGTAACGGATCACGAGTTTGGAGATCGGCGACCAGGCATCGCTCTTCCGATCGCCCTGATGGCCATGCACGAGGAGCATCCGACCCAAGGGCGCCCCGTCGTCGGTCACCGTCAACAAGATGCCCTCGTGGGTCTGGAGCGGGTCACCACCGTAGATAGGCTGCAGGAGCTCCTCGACCCGTTCGGGATGCTGCCATTCATCGTCGTGATTGCCCCACACGCGCCAATAGCGCCCCTGCCGGTGGAACTCGGCCTCGAGCTCGAAGGTCTCCCGATAGTGGTGCAGGACGTCGCGGGGACGCTCCTCCCAGAGCTCCTCGGCATCGCCGAGCAGCGCGAGCGTATGACCCAACCTGAAGTAGTAGGCCAGCGCGGCGCGATAGGCAGGCTCGGCGATGCGAAACTCATCGGCAGCGTTGCGGGCGCCCCGATGGACGTCGGAGAAGATGATCATACGATCGGTGTCCAGCTCGAAGCGCGACCGTGCGACCGTCGGCTCCGCGGCCACCGCCCGACCCAGCACGCGGTCGAGGCCCTGTGCCACGCGTGAAACCACGGCCCGTTCGGAGGTCAGCATCGTCGGTCGAATCCCGACATCATACCTTTGGGAACGCTCAGGTCACCTGGAAGATCACCTTGACGCGCCCGAAGGCGACCTCATCGCCTTCATAGAGCACGCGGCGCTCTCCCAACGTGAGCCGGCTGCGATTCACATAGGTATGGTTGGTGCTGTTGAGGTCTTCGATCGCGAACTGCGATCCCTGCTGTGTGATGCGCGCGTGCTTGCGCGAGACCCCGCCCTCGTCCCCACCGTGATCCGTGAGATCGATCTCGGGGTAGATCCCGTTGACGGGGTCCTGGCGCCCGACGATGATCTCGTCCCGACCCGGAGGAAAGGGTAACGAGGCGTTGGTCGCCGAGACCACGAACTTGCCCCTGACGCGCACCGGCGTAGGCGGCGCCGGGGCTGCCGGCTCATAGACGGGCAGCGGCGCGGCCACAGCGCGGTCCTCAGCAGCCACCGTGTGCCACGCTGGGAACTGAGCGGGCGGCGCCACGGTCCGTGCCTGCGGATCTGGTGCGTCCGCAGGGGGCCAGTGTGCGGCGTCCGCCCGCGGCGGCACATGATCCCACGGCTCAGGCGGAGCCGTTCGGACCACGGGGGCTCCGCACATGTCACAGAAGCGGCTGTCAGGCTGTAGCTCGGCGCCACAGCTCGCACAGACCGGCGGCCCCTGCGATGCGGCACCTACATCCGGCGAGGTCGGCGTCGCCGCCGCGCCCTGCCCGAAAGCCGGCTCAACCACCGTGCGCGGGCTGGGCGCCTGGGACGGCGAAAGCGCCTCAGACGGCGGGAGCGTCTCGGACGGCGAGAGCGCCTGGGGAACCTCAAGGCTGTTGGGACGGGGACGGGCACGCCCCCCCTGCATAGCTACTACGGTGGCACCACAGCCGGGCTGGGCGGCAGGCGGCGCCGTCGCGTCACCGGAGCGGGCCGCTAACGCCGCGCCGCAGTTGGTGCAGAAGGGATCACCCGCCACCGTCGTGGCGCCGCAGACGGGACACAGTGGCGCGGGAGGCGGCGTGGCGACCACGGTGCGCCCCGGCCCTGCGTCCGGCGCAGACGCCGCAACGGGGACCTGTCCACGCAAAGGATGACCACACTCATCACAGAAGGCAGCCTCATCGGGCTGCCAAGATCCGCAGTTCGCACAGACCGGCATCCTATCCTCCCTACCTCACCTAGCTATCGCGGCGGCGGGTCGCGTCGCCCAACGAAACCTGGGTCGGCGGCTGCGCTTGCGCCCGCCGCGTCTCCCCCTGCCCGGCCCCCTCGCCGCTCAGCATACGCGTCGCGCCGCCCAATCGCTTGAGTTGCAGCCGCGTCTGGCCCACCTCGATGATCGCGTCCGGCGGCAGCGGCTGGCGCTGATGCGGCGGGATGACCACGCCGTTGACGCGCGTGCGGTTCGTGCTCCCCTCGTCCTGGATGAAGAAGCGACCGCCCTCCTCCATCAGGGTGAAATGCGGGTTGGAGACGAAGCTGTCGTTCAGCGCGAAGTCGTTGAACTGCGCCTCGCGGCCCACCTTGAGCGGCTTGCCGGCGAGGCGGATCTCGCTGCCCATCCGCGGCCCCTGCACCACCACCAGCTTCGCGCTCACCGCAGCAGCGGCACCGCCGGCGCTCAGCAGCTGCGTACCGCCCTTGACCGGCGTCGGCGGAGCCTGGCTAGCCACGACCTTGCGGTCCACCTGCTTGCGCGTGACGAGGACGAGCCCCACGACAACCAACAGCCCCAACCCAAGCACAGCCACCACCGGCAGAATCCACCAGTTCGCGAGCACGCTCGCGGTGACCTCCTCGGTCACCGTCATAACCGTGGCCGGCTTGGCCTCCCAGACAATCTGCACATCGACCAGCTCGCTCTGCAGGGGCTCATCCAGGTAGGGATCGATCGCCCGCGCGGACAGGGTGTAGGTCCGCGTCACCGGCTCGGACTCAGGGCTCACCAGCTCGGCGAGCTCCCACGTGAACGCGAAATCGGGCGCGCCCATGGCCACGCCGATGCGCTGCTCGTTGGCGAAGTAGGAGACCTCCTCGGGCCAGCGTGGCGCGCCATCGCGAACGTCCACCCGGACCCCCAGGGCAAGCGACGTCGCCTCGAAGCTCTCCGCCGCCGCCGAATAGGCCACCACCATCGGCGCGTCCGCCGCAGGCGCGTCCGCCGCAGCCCGCAGCGCCAGACTCGGGCGCTGCAATCGCGACGAGACCGTCGCGGCATCGGTCGCCGCGCCCCCCGGGGTGCCCGAGACACGCACTTGAAGTTGATAATCGCCCTGGGGACGGATAAGCGGGAAGGTGACGCGATAGGCGCGGCGCTGCGACACGATCTCGCCGAAGCGCGCTACGACCTCCGCGCGCGACGCCGCATCGTCATCGGCGTTGTGGACCAAGTAGGTGCCGCCGCTCTGCGCCGCCATCGCGTTGAGGCTGTCGGACTCCGCCGTCCTTCCCGCCGCCGTCATCTGGAGGGCATAGATCAGGATGTCGTGCTGTTTGGCCTGGGAGACGATGAGGGCCTCGTGCGACTCGTCGCTGAAACCACGGTCGATCCCGTCGGAAAAGACGAGGATGACCTTGCGGCGGTGTGCAAGCTTATCCTGGATCGACGGGTCGGGATTGGCGGCGATCCAGCCAATCGCCCGGTCGATGCCCTCGTAGAGCGGTGTCGTCTCGTCGACGACCTCGTTGGCAAGGGCGTCAAAGGTGTTGCTGATCGCCACCGGGTCGTAGTCGGTGAAGGGCACCAGCGGCGTCAGCCCACCCGCCTCCTCACCCCGTATGCCGATCATGGCGACCAGATCGGCCGTGGGACTGCCGTCGACCTGCAGCATCTCCAACAGCGCCCCCGCCAGGTCGACCGCACTGCCGATGCGGGGATCGTTGCGGCGCGCGATACCCCCGCGGTCGATCACCATCACCACCGCAAGGCCCTGTGTCTCCAAGCTCACCTGCGGCTCGACCGGCTCGCCCGAGATGCGCACCTCGAAAGCGTCGCTCTCCAGGCCTTCGATGACGGACCCCGTCGCACGGTCCACCACCGAGACGTAGACGTGGGCGTTGGGGGGATTGGTGCGTGAGTCCGGCGGGCCCAGGATCGCCACCACCGGCGGCTCATCGGCCTGCGCCGCGACCGGCAGGGCGCCTTGCACGCCGACCCACCCACCTCCCATCGAGCAGAGGATGATCAGGCTCCAGATCCGCAGAGCACATCGCGATGGCATCTCGACCTCCTCTCACGCCTCACAGCGTCCCAGACCGTCGACACCCCAGCCTTCCTCACGCGAGATGGCCTGCGGCCCGTCGCCACGAGAGGCTCACACCGCGACCGTCTGCACGATGATCGCCGTGATGTTGTCCTCGCCGCCGGCCTGCACCGCAGCCTCCACCAGTCGGTCACATGCCTCCTGCGGCGAGACCGACGTGCGCCAGAGCTGGTAGAGCCGCTCATCGGCGACCATACCGCTGAGCCCATCGGAGCAGAGCAGGAGCGCCTCACCCATGGCAACCACCTCACTGAAGACATCCACCTCGACCTGCGAGCGGTCGCCGATAGCGCGCGTGATCACATTGCGCTGCGGGTGGTTCGCCGCCTCCAGCGCCGTGATCTGACCGGTCGCCACGAGCCGCTCCACGAGCGAATGGTCGGTCGTCACGCGACGAATCGAGGTGCCATTCAGGTGATAGCAGCGACTGTCGCCGACATTGGCAACGGTCGCCGCCAGGCCTCCGCTGGGCGCGGCCCCGGCCACCAACGCGGCGACGAGGGTCGTGCCCATCTCGGAGTCAGCGGCGCGACGCGCCTCGTAGACCGCGAGATTCGCGGTCTCAACCGCATGGATCAGCCACTCTGCCATGAATTGAAAACCCTGCGAAGCAGCGTGCACCGGCGGCGGCCGGCGCCGCACCAGCGACCCAATCGCCTCGCACGCCATCTCACTGGCGACCTCGCCCGCGTCATAGCCCCCCATGCCGTCGGCGACCAAGAAGAGGCCCGCCGTCATCGAGGACCTCCCGGCGTCTCGGCCGCCGACGTCCAGGACGAGCAGACTGTCCTCGTTCAACTCGCGGACCGATCCGACGTCGGTCCGGTAACCGACCGCCAGGGCGAATCGCGGCGCCGGTCGTGCGTCGTTGAGGAAGGCCGCCAACCGCTGGGCGAAGATCTGCGCGGTGAGCGCCTCAGGGTGTTGATGCGCTTCGGCCAGCAGCTGCCGTAGGGCGTCAGGCAGGTCCGGTTCAGCCCGCCGCTCCGTCGTGGCGGTGAGCAACTGCACGAGCGTCGCCGCCAGGCGGCGAAGATCCTCGGCGAAGACCGGCGTCGGCGCGCCGCGCTCCGCCGGGGGAATGAACGACACGGCGTCAAGGCCCGCCCACATCGCCCGCTCTCCATCGACCGCGATATGCACCAGATCCACGGCGCGCACCGCGATCTGGTGCTGGTGCAGGTGGGCCATCGCCTCGGCCAGAGCGATGCCCCAGAGCACCACCACCTGCCATCCCTGCGGCAGGCCCAGCGACTGCACAAGAGGGGGCGAGAACTCCGGCATCACGCGATAGGCGCGTGGCGGGCCATAGGGGGCCTCCGCGAAGACGTCCAACGGCAACAGCAGGCCCGGATGTGCCAGTTGCATACTCAGGAGCTGGCGCTCGGTGGCGAACGCCTCGACAGCGCGCCGCTCCTGCACCAGATAGCGCCGGGTCACCGCCTGGGTCGACGCAAGATCGGCCCCACAAGTGGCACAATAGCGCTCACTCAACGCCTGCGCCGATGCCCGGCAGACAGGACACCGGCGCACGGCGACGAGGTCCTCGGCAAGGTAGACATTGTGCGCCTCACCGACGACGCGCAACTCACGCACCACGTAACGGTGGCCCAGAATCGCGCCCTCGGGCAGGGCGGCAAAGCCATCGGAGAAGGTCCCCAACGGCACGGTCTCCGCCGCTGCCAGCACCTTGCGCTCTCCCGTCAAGGCGGCCCGCCTGCGCAGCCGCGCGGTCCCGCTTGCTTCCACCATCTCCAGGGCCGTGCCGCATCCCTCGCAGTAGCGAGCGCCGGACGTGTTCTCGCGGCCGCATCCCGAACACTTCACGGCAACTCCTCCACCTCTCCTAGATGGAAGATGAACGGCACGCCGCCGATCGAGAGCGACCAGCCATCCTGTAGCTGGTTACGCCCGGTGCGCCGCCCCATCACGTAGACGCCGTTCTGCGACTCCAGGTCCTCCACGATCCATATCCCATCCGCATAGACAATGCGCGCGTGGTGTCGGGAGACAGTGTCGGCCCCCGGCACCGTGGCATCCAGGACCAATCCATTGTCCAACGCCCGACCAATCGTGAGCCCTTCCGCCGTCAGCCGAATACCCGGCGCACGTCCGGCTAAGTCCGGCGCTTCACCCGCTACGGCCCCAAGCACCAACGTCGCTACCGGCGCCGGCACCGGGAGCTCCTGCGTCGTGCCGCCGACATCCGACCCGGCGCCGGCTAGGCCCGGCGCATCGCCGGCTAGGCCCGGCGCATCGCCCCGCACAGGAGCCGGCGGGTGGGCAGGGATGTCGACCGGCAACTCAGAGGCCGACCTGCGCCTACGCACGCCCCCACGAATCAGGAGCACGACCAGCAGCACGATCAACGCCAGGCCCACCGCCAACAGCACCAGGAGCAGGCCGATCCGCCCCAAGCTCTCGGTCATCCGGTTGATGAGGGTCAGGCCCTGTTCGAGGAGGCGCGCGGCGGCGCTTGGGGCCTGCTCCTCGACCTGCGCGGGCGGTTCAGTCGGCGCCGTGCCGAAAGCCGACCCGGATTCACAACGTGCCAAGAGCAAGAGCGCACCGGCGCAGAGCACCAGGGCGAGGATGCCACGCCGACCACGTTTTGGTCTCAAGCCCGTCCTCCCGTCGGTCTGGTGAGTATCACACTAACCATAGTCAGGTGCCGCCGGAACACAAGCCACCCGTGGCGCTAGCCGTCCTGCGTGGCGACCGGCTTGCCGCAGGCCGTGCAAAAGCGAACCTCGGGGGCCAGAGGGGCCCCGCAGGCGTCGCAGAACCTGCCGCGCGGCCCACGATCGATACGCGACCCGCATGCCCCGCAGAACCGCGCCCCCACGCGAACGTGCGCACCGCAGGCCGGACACACCTCCCCGCGCCCCGGCGCGGGCGGTCCCCCCTGCCTTGACGGCCCCGCTGCCCCATCCATCGCTAGCTGCGTGGAGGGCAGCTCAACCGGCTGGGGACTCACCACGACCCGGCGCTGCACCGGCACGGGTTCGGGCAGCGTGATAGCCGGCGCGGCTTCCACGCGGCGCCGCTGAGCGCGCGCATCGCTCACGTAGAGGAAGCCGCCGATGAGCAGCAGCCCGGTCCCGCCGAGACCGGCGCCGCCCAGCACCAGCAGCGCCAGGAGGGTCGGCAGGCCCGATCCCGCACGGGCGGTGCTCGGTTCGGGCGTCGTGAAGACGCCGGGAGGCGAAACCACCATCGCGCCCGGCGTCGGGGGCGTGATCGCGGCCCCCGGCGGACCGGGCAGGGCCAATCGGCCGAAGCCGTAGCCCGTGTCGGGTCCCGGCGCACCCAGGTCATGCGCGGT
>JAXGUU010000076.1:0-13209 GCA_040774145.1 Anaerolineae bacterium | reverse complement strand
GCGGCGGACCGCCGGCTTCCTCCACGACCTCGGGCTCAATCCAGCACGCCCACGCACGACGGCGCCGCACGGCTGCAGCCAGGGCTGCGAAAAGCCGGTCGACCTGACCGGGATCAGCCCACGTTACGAGCGGGCCGCGAGGCACATAGGCGAGACAGCCCAGGCCAAGCGGCAGCTTACGATAGAGCACCATGGCGCCCGCGTCCGGCGTCGAAGAGCGCTCAGCGCCGATCGTGACCAGCTCCCAATCCCACCCGAATGCCGACTTGAGGCGACCCCACTGGGTCGTCTGCAGCAGGTTGCCTTCCGGATGCTGCGCGACGAAACGATCCCACGCGTCGAATCTGGCACCCTCATTCACCGGAGTGCACCACCTGACGTCACCATCTAGCCGAGCCTCTCTCCCACCACCAATAAACCGCCGCCGGCCTCACCCGCCGGGACATCCATAGCATACGCCGCGCGCCAACGCCGGCCCAACTTGCGCACGACCCACCGTCTGATCCAGCGCTGATAGCCAAGACGACGAAGGCGGGGCGAGGCGAGCCAGCGGTAGAAGGGCAGGCCTGCACCCCGATGCACGCCATACGTCGCGTTGGCACGGTCCCATATCGCCATCACCTCCGCCGGTACGTAGTAGGTTGTGCGCACCAACCGCAATCCGACACGATTCAGCATCTCGCCCCACTCATCGGGCGTCGGGTAGCGATAGTGCGACAACCACCTATCGATCTCAGCCGCATAGGCCTCGGCTCCCGCACGATCTCCGACGGCGTCGCGATCCCGATAGCCCGCCAGGAGGCCGCGGAAGGCGTCACTGGGCACGGTGAAGAGCACGCGCCCCCCTGGGCGTACCACGCGGGCAACCTCAGCCAGCACCGGATCGAGGTCGGGGATATGCTCCAGGACGGAGTTACTGAGCACCGAGCCGAACGCCCCATCGGCGTAGGGCATCGCATGTCCCGCTGCTTGCTGCACGGCGACATAGACGCCGGTCTCGGGGGCCTTGCGCACCTGATCCGACCAGGGGTCGAATCCCACCTCAATCGGCGGGTCGTTGCGGAAGAGCGCTTGGGCAATCAGGCCATCCCCACACCCCACATCGAGGATGGGGCGTGGAAAGCTCTCGGCAGCTAGCGTGCGCAACTCGATAGCCCGCCACAACGCGACCGGTGGAGCAAACCAGTACTGGTCGAGTAGCAGCGTCAGATAGTCGCGTCTGGGATCGGGCATGGATAGCGTTCGATGACCTCGGATGGTGTTGGGTTCAGCCGACAGTTCAGGTAGTTCAACATCCTCACCCTTTGTAACACAAACGAGGCAGAACGCAACTGCACGGGCACACCGACCGCGCAGACCGGAGTGGTCTGCGCGGTCGTCGTCAGTTACCGCCGCCAGGGCATGCCCGGTTCTTTTTCCTCTAGTTGGAGCGCACAGTCAAGGGCAGGAAGACGCGTCGCGATTCAATCACCACGTTACGTTGATGCTGAACCCCGGCGGGCAACGTACACAGGTTATGGACCGTCACCCGTACCGCCTTCGATCCGGCAGTGGCATAGGTGTGCGCCGTCGTCGCCGAGTTGGAGGTCACGGTCGCGCCGTCGCCGAAGGTCCAGGTATAGGTCAGGGGGGCGGTCGCCGTTAGCGGAACTATCGTAGCCGTGAAGGTCACCGGAGCGTTAACGAGCAGGGCCTCGGGAGCAACGGTGAAGTTCACGCCTGTCAGCGGCGTGCAGTCGGGCGTCACGGTCACGGTGGAGGTGATGGTGTCCGTATAGCCACAGGTATCGGTGATCGTCAACCGCACGGTGTGCGTGCCGACAGTCAAGTAAGTGTGTGACGGATTCCTGACGCTACTGCTGCCGCCATCGCCGAAGTCCCAGGCCCAGGCTGCGATCGCCGACCCATTGGTGTTGCTGCGGTCGGTGAAGGCCACCGTCGTACCGGCGACCACCGCAGCCGCGCTCTGATCGAAGGCAGCGACGAGGGTGGGCGCCTGCACCGACAGGACCACGGGCACGCCGGCGGCACTCACCGCTTCGGCACTCGTGACGCGATAGGAAGCATTGTTGACGGTCCCGAGCGTGCACGGCAGGATACCACGGAACCAGGCGGTCGCTGTGCCACCGCCGGCGGCGAGGGTGCCCAGAGGCCAGCTCACCACATTCGCTGCGAACGTGCCATCACCGTCACTGTAAGTGACGCCTGTCGGCAACGTATCGGTCAGGACCACGCCGCTGCCCGCGGCGTAGCCGGCGTTAGTCACCGTAAGGGTGTAAGTGACGGGTGTGCCGGCGACGCGGCTGCTGACGTAGCTCTTGCTCACGACAAAGTGGGGAAGATCGACGGAGAAGCTGCTGCTGCTGATGTTGTTGTCGTCATAGGGCTCCACGTCGCTGTCCGGCTCCGTACTGCCGATCTCGGCCCAGTTGGTGAAGCGATCGAGCCCGGTGGCGGTCTCCGTGACGCGCAGAGTCACGTAGAGCTCGTTCCACTCGCCCGTCTGAAGGGGCCATAGCTCCCAGACGGCTTGGTTGTCATCCCATCGATCGGGGTCACGGTCACACCACTCCGTCTCACCACACCAGCGCTGGAGGGACCCCACGTACGTCAGGCCTTCCGGCAGCGTGTCGGTCAGCACAGCATTGCCCTGCAGATGCCACCAACTTGTGTGACCCGGCTGATCGTTGCCGAAGCGTAGGCTGAAGGTGACAAGCTCACCAGGCCGCAGATCGCCCCCGACCAGGGATTTCTCGACGTAGAGATCGGGGCCGGTGGCAAGGACATAGTGGGCTGTGTCATCGTCGGGGTTCGTGTCACCAGCGACCGGGCCGGCGCTGACGGTATTGGTGAGGACCAGTCCGGAAGGCACCGGATCGTCCATGGTGGTATCAAAGTTGAAGTCGAGGCGGTAACCGGGCTGCAGATCATTCAACGTGGCCCAGAATCGGTGTTGGCCCGGCACTTCTGCGGAGTCAGCGACACGGCTCCAGTCGGTGCTGATCCCACCGTCAAGTGACATCAAGGCCGGGTAGGTATCTGTGACCACCGCCTGCGGGATGGTGACACTCCCTACGTTCTCGACAGCGAACCCGTACCAGGCATGGCCCGGGCGATCACCGTGCCAGTCACCCCACTTGGTCACCCGGAGATTCGGGCCGTGATCGAGAAGGGTTTCGGTCCAGGTAATGACGTTATCATCACAGGCGTTCTCGTCGGGGAAGCACGTGGTCTCGATCGTGTTCGTGAGGATCGATCCGGGTGCGGCTCCCGATGCCACGCGCAACACGACCTCAAAGGCGTGCCCGAAGCCGTTATCCAGGCCGCTCGACGCCCAGACGACAACGTCATCGGTGATGGAAGCCGAGGGGAACGCATGAGGGCCGTCCTGATCGTGCGTCCAGGCGGCAACAAAACTGGTGTGCGCCGGTAGCGTGTAGGTGATGTTGAGCGGTCCGACCGGCACGTTGCCGTTGTTGCCGACATGGATATCGTAATGTAGTTCACCGCCGGGCACGAGCTGGCCCCAGCCCCACCGCTTGTCCACGAAGAGATTGGTGTATGGACTCCTTACATAGCCTTCCCACCACGCCGTATCATCATCGTCACTGAGGTCGTCAGCAGCAAAGATGGAGGCTGTGTTCGTGATGAGCATACCGTCCCATGCTTCTGTCGCCACCGTGGCATGCACATAGACCTCACCGCACCAACCGGAGGGAGCCGACAACCTCTTGACGATCAGCTCCTGACCGCTGGAGCTCACCTCTTCCCATCCGGCATGCTGGCCTCGCCACGTCTTGAGCGTCAGCGAAGGGTGCAAGGTGTCGGTCAACTCGACCTCGGTGCTGGCGGTGGCACCGAAGTTGCAGACATTCACCGCGAAGACAACGTCATAGCCGGGCGCCGGATCGCCGGTCCACGCCCACTTGCCCACGTTGAGTCGGGCATCGTTGGGCTGCACCTCACCGCTCCATTCACTGACCTTCTCCCACACCTCCCCTCGATCGAAGGCGTGGCTAGTCGTGATCTCGGCGGTATTGGTCACCCAGTCGCCGGCGGTCGCGTCGACCTCGGCAAAGACAGAGAAGGAAGCGCCGTCGCCCGCGGCCACCGTTCCTAAGTCCCACGATACATAGGCATCGCCGCTGGGGAGGGTTCCGGTGGCCGCGGCAAAGCCGGCAGTATCGGCGAGGTAGATAAGCCCCTGCAAGGTATCGGTGATGACCACGTCCTCAGCATCCGCATCACCCTCGTTATGGTACCGGATGTTGAAGGCCGCGTTGCCGCCCGCGCCCAGGCTGCCGCCCTCCAGCCACTTCTCCACGCGCAGATGCGACGCAGGATTCGCGGGACGGAACTGCACACGATCGCCATCCGGCTCGGTGTAGACGACCACCACGTTCTGTCCGGGCGTGATATCCCACTGACCGTTGAAGTCACAGCTGAAAACACCGCCGTTGGGACTGACATCAGGGACCTCGATAGCCGGTGCATCCGGGACATCATGGATCTCGCACCTCACCAGCAGCCCCTCGGAGAACCATGGTGCATCAAGGGTTCCTTCCACGACGTCAAGGTCCACATCCAGAGCAGCATCGATCGTGCCGACGCGCACGGTCGTGCCTTCGCCGTTGTCGAGGGTCACATCGACCAAGTCACCCGGTTGGATGTCGGGGGATGAGGGGAACCAGGTATGATGGTGCGTTGAGAAGCCGCTGTTGCCCCCCCACCAGGGCCATACCTCTGTGGTCACCTCGATGGTGGCTTTGATCTCCGTATCGACGCCGCCGGTGAGGGTGATCCAGCCGGTGTGCCCGGGCTCATAGGTGCCGTCGACGCCGTCATGGCTGTAGTCCACCGTGACGATCAAATCAGGGGACCGGAAGCGTCGGTGAAACATCACCTCGGCATAGTCGATCGTGGTCTGGTAACGGACGTGACCTTCGGCACCACGCGGCACATCGGGATAGATGACACCGAACTCGCCGGCGGCATCGGTCGAGATGTCCCGACGTCCACCAGGCCAGTACCCCTCGACCTGGATCGTCTGGTTCGCTGCCCCGGCGATATGTCCCCATACTCTGTCGCTAGCGGAGTCAGCCGCAACGTCGAAGGGGTCAGGGACGACGATGATCACGGGTTGAGCACCACTACCGGCCTCCACGGTCACCGTATCGCCAGGCCAGATGGGGCCTAGATCACCCTCGGTGTTCCAGCATCCATTACATCCGGGGTCACCTATGACCACGACCTGCGTATAGGCGGTCGTGATGGTCACCGAGCCCGGCACGCCCTCGCCCCTCATGTTGGCGTGATCGGTGCCCAGCCACATCTCAGCGCGGCGCACCTCGCCACCACTGAAGGCGACATCCTCATAGACGTTATCTGTGGTGTCGGTCTCGTTGGGCGAGAGAGTGATCTCCACCGTGTTAGTGAACCACCGCAGCGGTGCCCATGCATCGTTGAGGTTGGCGTTGAACTCGAGCGTTCCGACCTCTCCCGGATCCAGCCTCGAGAAGCGCCATGCCAGCACATCACTGTCGAGCGGTTCCTCCTCAATCCGCTCTCTTTCGATCTCCCATAGCTCCCACCAGCCATCCCAGTCGGTGCCGTCCGGCAGCGTGTCCGTGATCCAGACATCTGAGATGGTCTGATCGCCCAGGTTGTGGAAGCGAACGCGATAACCCAGTTGGTCATCTCCGTTCCACCCGTGCTCTTTCGTCACACGCAGGTTGGGCCCGGACGCGTTGAGTATCTCGGTGTGGCAGCTGAGGTTATCGTACGGCGTGCTCTCCGCGGCATCAGAACTCACCGTGACGCAGTTAGCGATCTCGTCGCCTGCCTCGAGCGACTCGATGCTCATATGGATATGGAACCAACGACTGCCGTTGACAGGCAACTCGCCCAGATCCCAGACGAGTTGGTCGCCGACGACGGTCGGCAACGGCAGGGACTCGTTCTCACCCGGCTGCCCGCCGCCCCAGTAGGCGGACTCGAAGCTGAGACCCGCCGGGACCGTCTCGGTGATCAGAGCGTGGGCTGCCATATTGCCCTGGTTACCATACCAGATGAAGTACTCGATCCACCCACCGGGGACGAGTTCTCCCCGGTTCATCGTCTTGTCCACCCTCAGGTCATAGCGCGGGCCGCTCACCCAGGCGTCCTGGTTGAGGCGCTCGTTGTTGTCGAGCTCTGCGTCATCGGGTGTCACGACGACGACGTGATTGTCTAGCCTGGTCCCCTGCGGCGCATCAGGGTCGAGCAGCAGACGCAGGTTGATGTGCTGGCACAGATCACCGGGCAGGCCCGGTGCATACAATGCAAACTGCCCACCGGTAGTGATGACCTCAGTCCACAGCGCCTGTGACCACCCGTCAGCGCTCCAACCGACGAAGCTCGTCGAGGCAGGCAGGGTGTCGGTCAACCAGACCGGGCCGAAGTTGGCACCATGCTCGGCGCACCAGCGAATCGTGTAGTCGAACTCCTGACCCGGCGTAGGGTCGCCGAGATTGGGCCACATATCAACGCTGATCCCGACGTCGCTCTCTTGAACGTCAATCGGGGCGGTGCAGCTGCTATCGTTGTCCGGATTTGCGTCACCGGGGGTGTTAGTCAAGATGGCAGCGCAGTTGCTATCGATCGCATCGTCGCCGGTCGCCACCGCGCTATCGACGTCCAGAGTCACAGCGAAGACGCCCCCATGATCGCCGCTGCCGAAGGCGGGGAGGTCGCCCACGTGCCAGGTCACGACACCATGGGCGCCGATATCGGGCACCAGACCGCTGGTATCGTCGGCCCAAGTCGTCGAGGCCGGCAGTGTGTCGACGATGCGTACGTCCTCCGCAGCGGCATCACCGTCATTCCAGTAGGCGATGACGTAGACAAGCTTGCTGCCCGGTCGGGCAAAACCACCCGGGTACCACTTGTGGACACCGACATCCGGCGCCGCCGTGATCGCAGCCGGCTCGACGACCTCGAGCCTCAACGGATGGCCGAGGCTTGGCGTCGAGGGTTGCAGCAGGGTCAGGCAGAGGACAAGCAGGGCACAAGCTAGAGCCAGGGCTAACGAAAGATGAAAGCGTTGACGGTACATAGTTGATCCTCCTTGGTACGCCTTCAGAGATAGGACAAGAACCCAGATAGAGAGCAATGCACAAGCAGAAGACAGGCAGGTCTAGAGAGCCACTCTTCCACTTGATGGGTCCCAAGCAGTTGGGCGGAGCATCCTATACCTTGGCAGAGGTCCAGGTGTAAGGGCCAAGGCTATCAAAAGAGCAGAGTCTTTGAGAGAACCAACAGTATCGCGAAACTCGAGAGCATGATCCTCGTGCGATCCGACTACGATCTGCGATTGATGCTGCGTGGGCGAGTCAACGTGACTCGCATAACCACATTATAACACCAGCACGTGGCAGCTCAACCAAGTTGGGGCGACTCACTCAAGCAGTCCCAGAAACATCGCGACCGCATCTCCGGCCCCGGCGATGTTGAGCGCCAAGGGCAACAGCAGCAGGCCCATAGCATTCAGGCGCCGGGCGCCCCACAGGGCCGGGATCAGACCGATGCCGGTGGCCACAGCGCAGACCGCGAGTCCGGCGGGCCCGGTCACCGCGAGCACCACGAGGACCAGGATCACCAACGTCGCCCAACTGATCGCGCGGTAGCCCACCCGCGCGCACAGCGCGACGACAGCCCGAGCCAAGCCCAGCGAGAGCAGGAAGGCAAACACCCCCGCTCCCAGCGCGGCAGCGGTCGCCAGCACATAGCGGTCGAGGGTGTAAGCGGTGTATTGGGTGCTGATCATCCAGGCCATCCCACCCCGAACGAGGTGCAGTCCCGGCACGAAGAAGAGCAGCAAGCCGCCTACATAGTAAACGGTCTTCGCAGCCCCTTGCGCGATCAGGAAGGTGCGCTGGTCGCGCTGGGCGGTGGCGTGTCCTGCAAGCAGGCCACCGATACCCCCCGTCACGACGGGGAAGAAGGCGGCGAAGAGCCCGCCCACGCCGCCTGAGGCGATACCCTGAATCACCTGTGGCCACGAGACATCAACGCTCGACCCGATGGTCTGTGCCGGAGGCGCCGTGTGGGCGAGCAGGTTGAAGATGATCCACGGCACGGCGAAGAGGCCGACGAAGGCCGGCAGCAGGTGCTGGTAGGCAACGTGGACAGGCAATGGAGATCGGTAGAGGAGGATGAAGCCCAGAAGGCCCGAGAGCAGGAAGGTGGACAACCCGGCGACGAGCGAGCGCCACCCGTCCCACCAACGCCGCCAAGAAGGCGGCAGGTGCCCGTGCACCGGAACCTGTCCGGAACCCTTCGGCCACTCGGATACCAACAGGTAGGCGATGATCGCCCAGAGCAGCCAGCCGAGGTGTGGGCTCAGGATCGCTCGGAGGGTGGGCAACACCCACGCCGCGACCGGCACCATCGCCACCAGCAATGCTAAGCCTCCCAGCCCGCCGAGTCCCACCAGGACGACCGCCTCATAGCCGCGCTGCTGCATCAGGTAGCTCTGGCCCGGCAGGACCACGAAGAGCATGCTCTCGTCAGGTGCGGAGAAGAAGATGCTGGGGATGGTGTTAACCATCGCATAGCCCGTGATCATGCCAAGCAGGAGAAAGGCTAACGCTTCGCCGTCGAGAGCCACGCGCCCGGAGCTGACAGCGTAGAGCAGCAGCCCGGCGACGTTGTAGATGTGCAGAGCGGGGATCAGGCCCAGGAACGACGCGACCAGCGCACCGAGCAGGGCCCAGAGCAGGGCCTCACCCATCGGGCGGCCCCACGCGCCAATCATAGCGGGTCCGGGGAATCAGCTCCAACTCCTCAAGGAAGAGGCTCACGGCGCCGACCACCTCGACCTGCTGGCCCGCGGTGGGCGACGGCTCCAGGGCCTCGTGGAGATTCGACCAAAGGAGCAGCGTCACCACGCCCGTGCCGTCCTCAAGCGGCACCTTCACACCCGCTGAAAAGGGCTGCGGCGCACCGATCACACCGCGGATACGTACGACCCGACCGACATCCCGCGGCCCCAGCGTGCTGATCTCCACCCAGTCGGGGAGAGAAGCGGGCGTGAGAATCGTGACGTCGTCCGCGGTCGCCGGCACGACCTCCAGGGCGCCCTCATAGATCGCCACCTTGCCCATAGCGTCGACCATAGCGCCCGCGTCAAGGGCGGGCGGCGCATCAAGGGCGTGGTAGACATCGTCCCAGACCAGGAGGATGATCTGGCCCGTGCCGTCGTCGAGCGTCGCCTTGACGCCTCCCCGAATGCCCTCCAGCAGGACGATGTGCCCGCTTACGCGCACCCTCCTCCCCACATCCTCAGCGTCCAGCTGCCCCAGGGCACGTGGGGGGACGGTCGTGGCTGTCGCGGTCGGTGCCGGTGGAGGCGTCGCCTGCGTCAGCAGAGGCGGTTGCGAAACCGGCTGGGGATCAGGCGGCAGCACATCTGTGGACACGGGCATAGGCGGCGCCAACACCTCGATATCCGCGGCGCACGCCGGCGCGACTTGGGGCGTGGACCGATAGAGCGTCACCACCCCTTCTACCTCGACACGTTGCCCCTCGGCAAGATCGGGCAGCGCACCCGTCAGCGTCGTGACGACGTCGCTCACAGCGACAGCGAGCTCGGTCTCCGCATCGCCTAGCGTGATCAACGTCAAGCCGTCGTAGGGTCGGTAGATGCGACGGACGTCGCCCACCACCCGCACGTGGCGACCCACATCGAGCGCCGTGACCTCACCCAACGACCGTTGGCGGGCTGCAGGTCGGCGAATCTCCAGATGATCGGCGACGTTGACGGTCAGCGCCACATAGTCCTCGCGAATCCGCAGCGTACCCGCTACGGTGACCTCATCGCCCACGGCAGGAACGGTCCCAGCCTCCAGCAGCTCCGCCAGCACGTCACGATAGATGTTGACGTGAATCTCAGCAACGTCAGCGCCCGGGTCAGTGGGAACCAGCTCCTCAGCCAGCCAGAACCCCAGGTAGCCCCCTGCCGGATCGTAGCTGGGTTGGCGGTTGACCCGGCCCGCAAGGCGTACGTAGGCCAGGTTCATCGTGCCGGAGACCTCCCGGATGGAGAGCTGAGGGATCTCAATCCGGCGCGCCTGCCACCAGAGCAGGGCCAGCCCGAGGGTAGCGGCGACCACAGCCGCGATCTTCACCGTCCGAATGCTCAGGCGACCGGTCATACGTGCACCACAATAGGGGCAACGCTCATACGAGCCGACGTAACGCCCGCAGCTCCGGCAGTGTGCCGCACGTGTCCCGGCGGCGTCCTCGGGTTGGGACGCCGATCCCGCTCCATCACCTACCGATGGCCGTGCCGGCTCTAGCATAGTACGCCTCCACACCCAGTGCGTGCAGAGTCCCCGTCTCTCGCCGGGAGGTCCCTCGCGACGGGGGCCAGATCACAGAGGGTCAGACTACATCAAACACCCGCGTGCCGGTCACCGTCGACCTCTACCACAGTCCATGTCCGACAACGTTGTGACACCATCTCGTGCTGGCGCTGCCACACGCGATAGCCGATCGCCGTGAACGCCGGGAGAAGGGGATCCTCGGCAGGCACATTGATGATATGCCCGTCCATCCCTGGGGAGAACTCGTGTAGCGTGCTGAGCATCAGTTGGGCAACGTCCAGCCTTTGGGGATGTGCAGGGTTGACCGCCAGATCCAAGACGGCAAAGTCTCCCACCTGCGGCTGGTAGATCAGGTAGCCTTCCAGCTCCGCCCCCTCGCGGTAGGCCAGCCCCATAAGATACCCTATCCGCTTGGTCAATGAAGCGAGGTCGCGTTGCCACGTGGGATCCACCTCGTGAAAGCGAGCGTGCTCGCGCAACAGCCGGCTGACACGCTCCGGCGCCACCGTACCGAACCCGATCGGCTCGGCTGCCGGTGAAAGCCGCTCGGGCACCAGGTTCAGGGCGAGGAGGTCGCGCGTCTGATGAAAGCCGAGCTCCTCATAGAGCGAACGGGCTGCATCATTCTGCTCCAGCACCTCCAGCCGCAGCCTCTCAAGGCCGGCGTGCCAAGCAGACCGGAGGGTCTCCCGCATCATACAACGCGCAATACCACGACGGCGCCACGCTGGGTGGACCCCGACACCGCTGACCCATCCCTCCGACCCACGACAGGAGAGCAACACCAGCCCGACCGGCTCTCCGTCCGCCAGCGCCACGACTGATCGCGCCAGATCAATATCCATGTCATCGCACATCGACTCAAACTGCCCCTCACCGAGCCGCACCGGCACAGGATAATCCTCATAGGCCTGATTGAGGAGGGACGTGAGGCGCCCGACGGGCAGATGTATCGCTGGGGATAGGGTCATGGACCGCTCACCTGACGATCGGTCCTGAGGTCCGCTGTGACGATCCGCCGGCACTTGATCCATAGTCATACCTTTCCGCTGCCATCATAGCATCGGCGGCTGATTGGGGCAACTGACCCTAGCGGCAAGCGCGAGGACATCGCGGAGAGGTCCTTGCCAGCCGGTGCGACCCTACTATACTGAACTGACGAGCGTGAGGAACTAGCCGGAGAGGATGCATGATGACACTACCTACAGTCCCGATTGAACAGACGGTTGATTTCCTGGTCGGCCTGCTCGAGACGCCCAGCCCCACGGGCGACACCGCCAAGGCCATCCTCTATGTCCAGGCAGCCCTGACGGACCTGCCCCTCGTTCTCCGTCGCACCCGCAAGGGCGCCCTTATCGCCACGTGGTCCGGTGACGACCACTGCCCCCGCGCCCTCACCGCCCACGTCGACACGTTGGGTCTCATGGTACGACGCATCAAGGGCAACGGACGATTGCTGCTCACCCAGGTCGGCAGCTTCGATTGGCATGCGGTCGAGGGCGAAGGGTGCCGGGTGATGACGCGCGACGGCAAAGCTGTTCGCGGCAGCATCCTGCCGACCAAGGCCTCGGTGCACATTTACGGCAATGAGACACGTGAACTGAAGCGGGAGGCCGAAGACTACGAGGCGCGCCTTGACGCCGTCACCCGGACCGAGGACGAGACCAAGGCCCTGGGTATCAGCATCGGCGACTTCGTCTATGTCGACCCGCGGGTGGAGCTGACCAACGGATTCATCCGCTCGCGTTATCTCGACGACAAGGCCGGCGTCGCGGCGATCTACGGCGCGCTCTTGGCCCTGCACCAAGCCGGGCTGGCGCCCCGTTATCATCTGGATGTGCTGATCTCCAACTATGAGGAGGTCGGCCACGGAGGCGCAAGCGGGATACCCGACACGGTCGAAGAGCTGGTCACCGTGGATATGGCTGCAGCAGGCGAGGAGCAAGGCTCCGACGAGTTCACGGTAGGCATCTGCGCCAAGGATTCCGGCGGCCCTTACCATTTGGGCCTGCGACGTCGCCTGGAGCAGCTCGCAATCGATCACGAGATCCCCTTTCGCACCGATACCTATCCCTACTACGGCTCCGATGGCGAGGCAGCATGGCGCGCCGGTGCCGACTTGGCAGTCGGGCTCATCGGTCCCGGCGTCGATGCCTCCCACGCCTATGAACGCACCCATCAGGACTCCCTGAACGCGACGATCCAGCTGCTGCTGGCCTACCTATTGAGCGAGTGACGGATGCAGGAGACGCTGACACAGCCCACCGGCACGCCGTTGCCCATTAACCAACGGCTGGACTGGCGAGTTCCCTACCTGACCAGGGATCTGCCGGGGATCGGTGGTGTGATCCGCAGCGAGCCCGAGGACTTCGTCGTGGACGAGGTGCCGGCGTATGAACCATGCGGCGACGGTGAGCACACCTACTTCCGCGTCGAGAAACGCGACATTTCGACGCTACAACTGGCCCAGCAGATCGCCCAGAAGCTCGACCTACCCCCACGGGCCGTGAGCTATGCAGGACTCAAGGACGCCTATGCTGTTGCCCGACAGACCTTCTCGGTGCAGTTTGTGCCTGCCGAGAAGATCGAGGCGCTCGAACTGGATCGAGCGCGAATCCTCTGGGTCACGCGCCATCGCAACAAGCTACGCGTGGGGCATCTACGCGGAAACCGCTTCAGCTTGCGCATCCGCGACGTCGTTCCCGAGGCCGAAGGCCGAGCGGCGGCGATCCTTGAGCGGCTCAAGACGTGCGGTGTACCCAATGCCTACGGTCCCCAGCGCTTCGGCAACCGCGGTGACAACCACATCGCGGGCTATTACCTGCTGCGCGACGACCGCACGGCG